>JALRJG010000229.1 GCA_023261215.1 Pseudomonadales bacterium
GGCCAGCGCTCGCCTGCAAGTGTGCCTGCGTTGATGAGCGTCAGTGTTTGAAAGGGAATCACGGTTTGGAAGTGGACGTGGCCATTGATGATCCATTGGTACGCCTGGCTGTCGATAAAACCGTCCAGCGTCTCAGACCGTTCAGGGGCCATTCGGAGGGTGCCTGGCCAGACTTTGGCGAGATCTTGATCACCCACGCCATGACACAGCAGGAGATCTTGACCTCTGAACGAGACGGATTGGCTCTTAGGTAAGGCGCGAAAGAAGTCGAGGGTGTTTGACTTCAGATTGTCCCGGCGGTGAGCCTGGGGCACATGGCGGTACTTGTCTGCTAGAAGCCATCGATCATGATTGCCGGCAACCACCTTCACATCGTATTCGATCAGGAGTTCCACCACACGATCTAAGTTTCCGCGCCCGTCGGCCAAATCACCCGTGCATAAGATAGTCGAGACGTCGCTGTCCGCAAGATATCTGAGCGCGGCTTCAAGCCGCACATCTTCAGCATGCACGTCGCCAATCAAGCCGATTGTCGTGGACTGTTGATCCATCCAAAAAACACTCAGGGTTTAGGGCGTTGTACGTAAGGCCCGGGGCGTTAGTTTGGTGCGGCGGCAGTGGGTCCTGGCTCTAGCAGTGCCAGGTCTTAGTTACCCATCCGGTACCGAAGTTTAATGACCAGCGAGTCAACCAACGCCTGACGCCAGGCCTCACTGAATTGATCACGGAATCCGCGTTGAATATTGCTAGGGACGTTCGAGCCACGCGTGTAGACGACGAACAGGTCAGACAGAGGCGCGAGTTCCCAGCGATATCGAGCTTGAAATGACAAACGAGAAATCGAAAAATCGCGACGGCTGTCGTCGGCATCCAGTGCGGTCAGTCGTCGACCTTCGTCAACCAACGCAAAACGATCCCGCTCGAAGGCTTTAATGCCGACCCATTGCAAACTCAATCTAGCCTGCTGGCGCGCTGAAAAGAAGTAAGACAGCTCGACATTGGGTCGCCAGGTTTCGGCATGATAGCGCGTGAAGTCGGTTCCCCCTGAGTGCAACAGCCATCCTGTTCGGGTCTCATGACTGATCGAAGCAAAGAGGGAGATCCGATCTGAAGGCTGGTAGGCGAAGCGGCTGGTATAACCCTGAAGCTGCCCCCCCATGTCTTCCTGCTCAAGCTTGACGTCAGCAGTGAGACTGAAGGGTTTTGATTCATCGGTGCTCCAGCGAAGACCCAGCTGCACGCGATCATCGAGCAAGTACGTGCCGTTCCCGCCACTGTTCTTATCTTCGATGCGCTGCGGAAAGAAATCGAGATCGATTTTGGCCTCTGCATTAGAAAGGAACCGCCACTCTCTCGATGCCGAGTAGCCTTCTCGAACCACTTGCCCAGATTGATTCTCGTAGCGTCTTATTCTCAGATTATCGACTCGCTCTTTCAGACCCGGACGCTGAGCGTCTCGATGATCAAAGCTGTAGCTGAAGCCGATAAAATCGTTTCGTCTCAAAAATCCAAAGTCGTTGACGTCGAGATCCTCATCGAAGTGATCTACCGTAACTTTGTGTTGCAGGCCGCGCCTTGGACGATAGGTGAAGTCTGCAAAGAAGCCGTTGCCTCGGTCGCCTTCAACATCCGAATGGAGCGTCTGCACATCGAGCGTGACCCGTCCATTTTGACTCAAGAAATGCGCGTCGATCCCGGCGGTGCGAGCGGTTTCCGTCTCGTGGTCAACTTCTGTCATCAGAACCCCAACCGCTCGACGACCGCTTCCCTCCGGCTGTTCAAATAAAACCCGGGCGGCTGAGAAATTGCGTCCGCTTTGAGTTACGCGTCGGGCTTCACCGTTCTCGACGCCCCGAAGTTCAGTGTCGTCCTCAAGCGCTGCCAAAAAGCCGTAGCGAAGAGAACCGCTTTGTCCCGTGACTTTGGCAGCACCCAATAGTTCGCTCGGTTGATTGAGTTCCACATCACTGAATTCAATATCCTCCAAGCCAAGGGCGCGAGGTGGAGCACCAATTCGGCGGGTGTTGATGAGCGTGGTGGGTGAACCGCCACCGCCACCACCTGGGCCCCACCGAGGGTTTGCCCTTGGCGAGGTCGAGAAGATCTCTTGCCCTTCTAAGAAGAAAGGCCGCTTCTCGGAGTAGAAGGTTTCGTAGCTGGTCAAGTTCACGACGACTTCATCTGATTCAACGTTACCGAAATCCGGCTGAATGGAGCTGGTGACTTGAAATGCCGTGGTGGGCCGCCAAAAGAAATCAAATCCCGCTTTAGCGCTCGCCTCTCCGCGATATTCGTCAAGTGTGGTTGAAGCGTAGGGGTAGAACGTGAACTGTTGCTTGGGATTCACCCCCTGGATTTTGACCCGAGGCAGAACCGACAAAAAAGTGCTCTGGGTTCTCGGAAGCGCAGGCGATCCCCAATCCATGCCAGCATCTGCGACGGCCCGCTGAAAATAAAGGCCGACGGTGCGGTCGCCCGTACTGCTGTAGGGCAGCGTCATCATGGTCCAAGGTAGGAAGAATTCAGCGGTCCATCCTTCGGCATTGATTGAACTCGCCCCTTGCCAAGGGCCATCCCAGCTATTGGAGTACTGCCTCTCCGGCAAGATCGTTCCGTCTTGCAGGGTGCCACCGAGGTTGATCGCGAACCAATAGGCATACAGGCCTTCGCCAGAGGTATCAATCGAGACCGAAATTCGGTCGCGCTGCAGGAATTCATCGCGGCTACTCAATCTTTCAACGAGTTGGCTCTGTGTTTGCTGCATTCGTGCCCCAACGTACATGCCGCGCTCGGTATAAAAGACCAGCATCTCGGTTGATTCCGGCGCAGGTTCGAGCGTGTCTGGCGAGATGACGCTGAAGTCTTGATAAACTTGGGCGCGCGACCAGATGGATTCGGAGAGTGCGCCATCGATGGTGACCTTGACTTCTTGATGGGTTGCTCTAGGCGGCGATGGCCACTCCTGCGATCAATAAGATTAAGCCGAAAAGTTTATCTGTTCCTGCCATAATGACGTTTGATTATTATAAAGAATTTAATTATATTTTGCGTAAAAGTTTTTATCTCTAATGCTTGGGGTTTTGGGGTTTTGGGG
>JALRJG010000022.1 GCA_023261215.1 Pseudomonadales bacterium
GACAGCAGCGTCGACAAATCGGCGCTGGTTTCCATGACTTTTACACCCCCCACCACGTTGACGAATACATCTTTATCACCCACCATCAACCCGCCATGACGGTGTAACACGGCCAACAACATCGCCAGTCGCTGGCTCTCGAATCCCACTGAGACACGTCTCGGATTGCCCTGCATCGAAGGATCAACCAGCGCTTGGGCCTCCACGAGAAGCGGCCTCGTTCCCTCCCAAATAGCCATCACTTGACTACCGGGTGCTGACGATTCGCCTCGGCTAAGGAAAATCGCGGAGGGGTTATCCACATCAAGCATCCCCGTTTCCATCATGGCGAAGATGCCCAGCTCATTCACTGCGCCAAACCGGTTCTTCACCGACCGCAACGTACGAAAGCGGCCATGATCCTCACCACCCAGCATTAAGAAGGTGTCAATCATGTGTTCAAGCACACGCGGACCCGCGATATTCCCTTCTTTGGTTACATGACCCACCAAAATCAGTACCGTGCCTGTTTGCTTTGCACGCTGAACCAAGCTTGCAGCGACCTCCCTCACCTGAGACACACTCCCCGGGAGGGCCTCCAGCGATTCGCTCTGCATCACCTGAATCGAATCCACAACTAAAACCTCGGGTTTGAATTCATCCCAGTAGTTCAGAACAGCTTCAAGAGAGGTTTGTGCTGCAACAGACACGGTGTCCACCGGTAGACGCAAGCGCTTTGCTCGGAGCGCAACCTGGGCAAGGCTTTCTTCACCCGTGATGTAAAGACAACGTTTAGTCTGTGAAAGTCCACTGACCACCTGAAGCAGCAGAGTGCTTTTGCCGGCACCCGGCGCACCACCCATCAGAATCGCTGAGCCCGGCACCAACCCGCCCCCTAAGACACGATTGAGCTCTTCAGATTGGGTCAACCACCGCGCATTGTCCTGAGTGGGAACGGATCCCAGTGTTTGTAAGGGCGCGAGTTGGCCACTGTAGCCGCTGTTGCTGGTTGAGCCTTTCGATGCAGGCACACTCAATTGACTCAAGGTATTCCAATCACCGCAGGATTGGCATTGACCCTGCCACTTCGCATGGTCCGCACCGCAAACATTGCAAACAAAAACTAATTTCTGTTTTTTCATTAATCTTGCTGCCCCACGTAAACGCGGTCCACGCGCTGACTGACCCCGCATACTAGGGTATAGGCAATCGTGCCACATCGTTCACCCATGGACTCGACCGAAAGTTGATCGCCCCAAAGCTCAGCCCAATCACCCACCTTCACTTTCGATTCAGTACTAACGGCCACGGTGAGCATATCCATGCTAATGCGTCCAACGACCTGCGCATCCTCATGATGGATTCGCACGGGCGTCCCAGTGGGCATTTCTCTGGGATAGCCATCAGCGTAGCCAATCGCTAAGACAGCAAGCTTGGTTTGCGTTTTAGCCACCCAACGACTGCCATAACCCACAGTCTCGCCAGCACTCACCTCGCGGACTGAAATCACGGGTGCCTCGAGTTTCATGACAGGTTTCAGCGGTGCGGGTTTTGTGGAGAAAGGATTGATTCCATAGAGCATAATCCCAGGACGTATCCACTCTAGATCGGTCCCGTGCCCACCTAGAATCGCAGCGGACCCAGACATTCCGCCCGGTAATTCAAGGCGATTCCGCCACCTGTCAAAACGCTGGCGTTGCGCCAAGTTTTTTGGGTGTTCAGGATCATCTGCATCCGAAAAATGACTGAACAGGCCCAGACGCTGGGATCGGGGCACGGCGCCTGCAACGGCATCGAGTTGATCATCTTGGAGTCCTAGCCGATTCATCCCTGTTTCAATCTTGAACCAGCATCGGAGACTGACATCCTTTAGGTGTTCGATTTGCTGCGGGTGATGAATGACGACATCTAAATCATAGTCTTTTGCCAGCCGCGCCCCCTCCGATGTCACCACACCCTCGAGAAGGGTAATGGGATGATCGAACCCGGCGTTCCTTAACTCAATCGCTTCTTTGACGCGAGCCACTGCAAACGCATCGGCATCACGAATCGCCTCAGCAATGGCGAGCGCCCCGTGCCCATAAGCGTTCGCCTTGATCACAGCCATGACCTTGCTCGCGGGTGCTGCCTCAGTGGCTTTGTTAAAGTTGTGACGCAGATGATCGAGTCGAATCACTGCTCGGGCATCAAAGTCGCTCACTCGTAATAGTCTTCATAGTCTCGGGCTAGGTCCTCAAACTTGGTGTACCGCCCAACAAACGCGAGCTTCTTGCGGCCAATCGGCCCATTTCTCTGCTTGAGGATGATGATCTCCGCGATGCCTTTATCCGGGGTATCTTCGTGGTAAACCTCGTCTCGATAGACGGCCATGATGACATCCGCATCCTGCTCAATCGCGCCCGATTCTCTCAGGTCGGACATGACAGGGCGCTTATCGGTTCTCTGTTCAAGACTTCTGTTCAGCTGACTCCCGGCGATGACTGGACAGTTAAATTCCTTGGCGATTGATTTCAAAGAACGGGAAATCTCGGAGATTTCAACCGCACGATTTTCCGGCGTTCCCGAAATCTGCATGAGCTGCAGATAGTCCACAACAATGAGACCCAGTGGCCCGTGTTCACGGACGATTCGCCGGCTTCGAGCACGCATTTCCGTAGGCGTCAGCGCGGCTGTGTCATCAATGAAAAGGGGCTTGTCATTTAGCAGCGTGACGGCTGATGTGAGTCTTGGCCAGTCGTCATCACCGAGTTGCCCGGTACGAATTTTGCCCTGATCAATTCGACCGAGCGACGACAACATCCTCATGATCAACGAATGAGACGGCATCTCCAGGCTGAAGACGAGCACAGGCTTACCGCCCGAAATAACAGCGCTCTCAGCAATATTCATCATGAAAGCCGTCTTGCCCATAGAGGGTCGGCCGGCAATGATCACGAGGTCCGAAGGCTGCATTCCGTTGGTAATATCATCTAAGTCCTGGAACCCTGTACTGAGCCCCGTAAGCGCACCTTTGGTGAGATAAAGCTCATCTATTTTTTCGATGGCTTGCGCGAGAAGCGGTCGAACAGATTCTGGACCACCCCGACTTGGGCGCTCGTCTCCAATCCTGAACACACGACTCTCGGCCTCATCGATCAATTCAGCGCTGGACCGTCCAAGCGGATTAAACCCACTCTCCGCAATTTCATGCGCGACGGTAATGAGTTTCCTCACCGTGCTGCGTTCTTGGACTATTTCGGCATACGCCACGACGTTGGATGCCGATGGCGTGCTGTCGGCAAGATCGCTCAAATAGGGCAGTCCGCCGACCGCTTCGAGCTCGCCGTGAGTTTCAAGCGACTCTGCGAGCGTCACGATATCAAGGGGCTTGTTGTCTGCTGCGAGCCATTCCATGGCTCTAAAGATGGTGCGGTGCTCTCCGCGATAGAAGTCTTCGGGCGTAATCAGTGAGGCAATCGCGTCCCAAGCGCCAATATCCAGCATGAGACCACCAAGGACCGCCCGCTCAGCCTCCAGCGAATGTGGAGGCACTTTCAGGGCTTGGTGATCATCCATGAGGGTTGCCTAGGCTAAATCCAAATGCGGGGGGAACTTAGCCTAATGCAATACGCTTAGGATGCAAGCGCTTCCTCAGCAACCACGATCACCTTGAGTGCGGCTTCAACCTCAGGGTGCAAGCCAACCTCGATTGCGTACTCGCCAACTTCTCGGACTGGGCCATCAGGGAGGCGAATTTCACTTCGATCGAGCTCGACGCCCGCATCGGTGGCAGCTTGCGCAATATCACGGGCGCCCACTGATCCAAACAGCTTACCTTCCTCACCCGCATTCGCAGCAATCGTAATCTCGAGTGCAGAAACCGCTGCGGCTCGCGCTTGAGCAGTCGCGAGTATCTGTGCAGCTTCTTTCTCCAGTTCTGCGCGTCTTGCTTCGAACGCTTCCACATTCTGGGCTGTCGCCGCCACCGCCTTTGCTTGCGGAATGAGATAATTTCGCCCATAGCCTGCTTTGACTGTCACTCGATCCCCCAAAGCACCCAGGTTCGCGATTTTTTCTAACAAGATAACTTCCATAGCGTTCCCTCTCAGACGGTTTTCTTCCGCCTCAAATCAAACAATGTATCAGCGGCCATCACCAAGGCCATGACCGTGATTGCAACCTGTGCAAAGAGCACAAGGCTCACGTAAAACGCGACATACCAATGATGTCCCGCCCCTCGCTCGTTCAACAGTGCATGTGTCACACAGGCACCACCGACCACAAGCGGCAAACTCACCACACCTATCCAAGCACCCCCGCTAGGACTCATCGTTAGGCCCAGCAACCCAACCACAAGCAGCAGAACCACGGGCTTTGAAAGCTTCAATTGCTGCAATTCCTGACCGAATGCGCCAGGCCTATACAGCGCGCTCTGCATCCAACGCGCCAACATCAGGGTCAGCACAATCAGGTAACCCTGGCCCATGGCCAAAAAAGCCACTGCGACCCATCGTGCAGAGGCTTCATCAGGTATCGCTGCTTCTAACTCAGGCACACTGGACAACATCCCGAGATAGAGACTGACAAAACTGTCCAGTATCGAACCTGAAAGCAGCGCAAATAAACCGCTCTGCACCACCGCTAACGCCATTGCTGCGTACAGCACCAGCTCCCAGGAGGTTGTCGCTCTCAATATGAGCGCCGAAATCACAACCCCCAGCAGGGCTAAAAAACCACTCACATCCTGCGCGATGGCATATCCAAGGATCAGAGGAAGCGAAGCCCAAAGTGCGACCAAGATCCCTTCTTTTGTTCCCTTAGAGAGAACCACCAGCGCCGCTACCGACGACCCGATCCAGCTTACTAATGGGAGGCTCGTCAGAATCGCTGCCGCAATGATCGCTTGCCTGCGACCTCGCATCGCATACTCTGCGAGCGCCCTAAACATGAGTGTGTCTCTATTTGTGACCGTCTGTGTAAGGCAGAAGGGCTAAATATCGAGCACGCTTGATTGCCTTAGACAACTGTCTTTGATACTTGGCCTTTGTTCCGGTGATTCGGCTTGGTACGATCTTTCCGGTCTCAGTGATGTAAGCCTTCAGCAGCTCGACATCTTTATAGTCGACCTCAGTGATGCCCTCAGCGGTAAATCGGCAATACTTTCTTCTTCTGAAAAAACGAGACATGGTTTAGGCCTCCTCTTGTTCGCTTGCGGCATTCTCTTCGGCCGGGGCATCTGCTTCAGACGACGCTGCTTCAGCGTTTTGAGCTGCTTCGCTTTCTTGCTGCGCCGCTTGTCTGGCCGCTCGAGCCTCATCGCGCTCTTTACGCTCACGACTTTCATTCTCGAGCTTCATGATCGGCGATACCTCGGTGTCGGCCTGCTTTCTACCCATCACCATGTTTCGAATGACGGCATCGTTGAATCTGAACGACTCGGTCAATTCGTCAAGTGTTTCTAGACCGCACTCGATATTGAGCATCGCGTAGTGCGCTTTGAAAATCTTATTGATGGGATACGCGAGCTGACGACGACCCCAGTCTTCTGACCGATGTACCGTGCCACCCCCTTGGGTAATCAGATTTGAATATCGTTCGATCATCCCCGGGACCTGTTCACTTTGGCCGGGGTGCACAAGGAAAACGACCTCGTAATGCCGCATAGCGTGCTCCTTTTGGGTTATTGCCGCCCGCAACTTGCGGTGCAGCAAGGAGTTAAAGAAATTTAAGGACGCGAAGTCTAATCAATCGAAAGTAGAGTTGCAATCTTAGCTTGGTAGGGCGGGTTCACCCATCCTGTCGGCGCTGACGCTCGATTTCATACAGACAAATGCCGGTTGCGACGCTTACATTCAGCGTAAAACTCGGGTCGGGCATGGGAATCAAAACCGTTTCGTCACATTGCTTCTGCACATTGACGCGCATGCCATCGCCCTCAGAGCCCATCACCAACACAAGATCACCGGATAACGAGACACGATCGAGCGCTTTGGCTTGTTCATTGATCGCCGTGCCAATCACCCAGTAGCCCACCTCCTTCAGCTGGCGGAGCGAACGGGCAAGATTGGTCACACTCAATACCGGCGTCTTGGCGGCAGCGCCAGCGGAACGCTTGTGCACAGTCGCATTCATGGGTGCAGATCCATGTTTGGGCACCAGCACCGCGTCCACCCCAAATGTGGCCGCACTTCGAAGGCACGCACCCAAGTTCCCGGGATCACTTACGCCGTCGAGTGCTAAAATCAGGCGGCGCGCTTCCCTCGGTGCCAAGAGCGCGTCAAAAGACGTGCGTTTGAACGAGGATTCAAGAAATTGAAAGACGACTCCCTGATGATCTCGGGTACCGGCTAAACGCTCTAACATCGAGCTCTCAGCCACCTCGAGGATTTGGGATGCCTGGCGCTCGTTGACCAGAGCTTCAACCCTTGAAGACCGGACGCCCTCTTTCACATAGAGCACACCAGGCCGATGCGAGCGCAATGCGCTCATCACCGCATGAACACCGTACACCAGATCAGTTTCGGTCATGATTTAGGTCTTCTCTTGTGAGGCCGGGTGCGTGACGCCAATCCTTTGTTCTTCGTAAGCGGTTCGTCGCTCACTGACTTATTCGTTGTGGCCGGCGCTTTAGCACGCCTCACCTGCAAGGCCTTTGCTTGATTCACCCGCTTTCTCTTTGGTTTGGCAGCGCGCTTAGGTGAGCCGCCGGGGCTAGCCTTACTCGCTTCTCCCAAACCCATCTCTTCACGTTGGCCCCGCAATTCGCCTTCAGTTCCTGCACTGGGCACATCCATACCCCGACGCCGACGCGCATAACGCGCCAATGATCGTGCGTTTTTCTTCTTTGACGGCTTATTGCTCCTCGGCCCCGAGGAGGATTTTGACGGTTTAGAAACAGTCTCTTCCGAAGGGATCTCGGTGGGATAGGTTTTTGATTCTAGGACGGGCGAGCCTCGTCTTCGGCGCCTGCTGCTTTGTCGCGATATCAAGGCAAACTCAACGTGACCCAATTTCTCATCTACACGCGTTAATTGCACTGCAACACGATCGCCCATGGCCAACCGCTCACCCGTCGCATCTGAGACCAGCGCATGGGGCAAAAGCGACAGTCGACCGATCTGATTACGAATCTCTCTAAAAGGTATCAAACCTTCTGCGACCGGTTGATCAAGAAGAACAAACGCACCCAACTTCGATACTTGCGACACTCGCCCCGAAAATTCCTCGCCGAGGCGAGTCCCGAGGTACTGACAGCGCAAGAATTGATTAACGTCCTGGGAGGCCTTGTCGGCTCGTCGCTCTGTTTCGCTGGCCACTTTGGCAAGCGTCACAAGGACCTCATCGCTGAAAGGCCGTCGTGGCGCTGGTTTGGCAGCTTTCGCTGCGCTATTGCTCTGCAAAGTCGCTTTCACTAAGCGATGGTTGATGAGATCCGGCAGCCGCCGAATGGGCGATGTGAAGTGGGCATAGCGATCATACGCTAGCCCAAAGTGAGGCTCTGGCACGGCGCTATAGACCGCTTGCTGCATGGCCCGTAAGACGAAGGGCACGAGCAGCGACGCATCGTCAGAGCCCGACAGCTGATCTAACAATCCTTGAAAGCCGTTGGTTCGCATAGGATCGGAGACAGCGACTTCAGGCAACCGGAACCAACGCAGAAGTTCGTTCAATCCCTCGACACGCTCTAGCGTAGGTGCGGCATGAACTCGATAGAGGCCACCGATCTTCGAAGATTCAAGATGATCTGCAGTCGCAATGTTTGCAGCCAGCATAAATTCTTCAATCATTCGGTGGGCCAGCGTCCGTTGATTCAGCCGCTGATCAATGGGTTCGCCCGATGCATCCAAGAACATCCTTGTTTCTGCCACTTCTATCTCAAGGGCGCCGCGCTTCGCTCTTGCTATCAATAACCGCTCGGCCAGCGCTTGGAGCGCTTGAAGTGACTTGCGCGCTGCCGCTGGGGCATGGATTTCCGAGCCTTGCTCAAGATGCTCAGCCACGTCTTCGTAAATCAATCTGGCTTTCGAGCGAATCTGCGCCTCATAAAAGGTATAGCCAGTGCGTTCACCTGCATCATCAAACGTAAGCTCACAAACCATGGCCAATCGCGGGACGTCCGGCTTTAACGAGCACAATTCATTGCTGAGAGCCTCGGGCAGCATCGGCAAAACAGTGCCCGGAAAATAAATGCTTGTGCCTCGTGACCTGGCTTCCATGTCAATGAGCGAGTCAGGTTTGACGTAATGCGCCACGTCCGCAATGGCGACGTAAAGGGTGTAGCCCTGTTTCGTTCGCTTAGCAAATACAGCGTCGTCGAAATCTTTGGCGTCTTCCCCATCAATGGTCACGAAGGCTAAGCGCTCGAGGTTTCGACGCTTGGGATCTTGGTTGGCTTCAGGAGATGCCCCGAGCGATTCAGCCGCTTTTTCGACTTCGGGCGGAAACGCGAGGGAAATCCCCTCGGCTTCGGCAATCGCTCTGATTTGGTCTTGAAGTCGGTCTCCGGATCCCTCTTGCAAGACACGGCCGGTCGCTGCCTCTCGATGGCTTGGATAGGAGAGCACAGCCACCTCGACCGTGCGGCCTTTTTCCATGTGGATACCGCCCGAATCGACTATGCGCACAGGATGAAAGAGATTTTTTGCGAGCGGCTCACCCAGCCAAGATCGACCTTCTCGCGTTAAGCGGACCAACAAACGATCAAACGCTCGCGCCGTGACCTCATCAATGACGCCCTCACTGCGTCCTGACCGACCCGGGCGCAACACCACCCTCACCTGGTCACCGTGGTAAACGCCTCGCATCTGATACGGCGACAAAAAGACGTCCTCGCCCTTTTCAACTTGTACAAAGCCAAAACCATCAGGGTGCGAAAAAATGCGGCCTGAAATGAGCCCTGATGCTTTCGTGAATTCTGCGAGGCGATAGCGACGGCCAGCGCCCTCAACCACCTGCGAATCGAGGATGAGATGTTCAATGGCATCATCAAGCGCTTGCTTGTCCTGGGTCGTTAGAGACAGCCTGCCCGCGATCTGGCGACGAGTCAGGCCACTATTTTCAGACATCAGGAGCTTGCAGATAGCCTGCATCAGCCGCTCTGGTCTCGACCGAATCACACGATCTTTGCCTTTTTCCGTCGACCCTTGGCGACGATCTTGTCCGCGAGGAGGCTTCATTGACAGCGTCTTACGCTCCTTGTAATCTCGCACCCCTTGCCGAGGTGGTGGAATTGGTAGACACGCTAGCTTCAGGTGCTAGTGCTCGAAAGGGCGTGGAGGTTCAAGTCCTCTTCTCGGCACCACTGTCAGCGCCTTCTAGAATCGCCTAGACTAAACCCGCCTGCACCGCATCGATCTCACGTTGGGTCATTCCCGCTTTCAACGCTGATGCGCAAAGCGCGTCCCAAGACCCTTCATCAATTGGAATACCCTCGCGATACCGTGCCGCCATGGTTTCTCGCTCCGGGTCGCCTGGGAGGAGAATATGATCGACACCCTCCGCTGGGCGCGAGGCTCTAGCGTATTGCTGCATACCTTCGACCTCAGCACGAAAGCCTGCCCCACCCTCAAACAAATCTGGATCGAGCACAAACATCAGCATGTTATTCACCGTGATCTGGCCCTGCCTTTTCTCATCCTGCATGGTCCATTCACCGGCCAACGCGCCACCGAGTAATTCGCAAATATAAGCGAGACCTGATCCCTTATGGCCGCCGAACGGCCCCAGTGAACCGCCCTCAGCAATCACCCCTGGATCCTGGGTGGGTCTGCCCTCCGCATCGAAGAGGCAACCTGGAGGCACCTCAACGCCTTTAAGGCCTGCCACTCTGACCTTGCCGAGCGCAATCGCGCTGGTGGCCATATCCAAAATCACCGGGTCGCCGTCCGTGGGGATACCACAACAAAAAGGATTCGTTTGAACCCGTTTGTCTCGGCCACCCCATAGGGAAACAAACGGCGGATGCCCAACGACATTCACAAAGTGGATCGAGATGAGTCCCGCACGAACGCAGTGCTCAGCGTAGGTACCAATGCGGCCCAGATGATGGTTGTTTCTCGAGCCGACACAGGCAATACCTAAGGACTTGGCTCGCTCAATCGCAAGATCTGTGGCCTGTCGACCCACCACTTGACCAAAACCGTACGAGCCGTCGACCAGGAGAACGGCCCCTTTGTCTTTAATGATCTTTGCGTCTGCATTGACTTGCAGTCCGCCCCGCTGGGCACTCCCTACGTAGTTCGGAATCATACCGACACCATGAGAATCATGGCCTTTCAGGTTTGATAGCACTAAATGGTCGGCTGTCTCCCTCGCCTTCTCTCGCCGCGCACCCAGTCGCTCGAAGATACTGACGGCGAACTCCGTCAAATGATCAGCGTTTATCAGCATGCCTACCTCCTGAGGTATTCCTGCATTAGCGAGATTACGTAAGCGTCATTAAGTCACGATTCGACGCCAAGTGGATCACGACTCAGCCGTTTTGAATTGACCGCGAACAATGGTTTCAACTCGATCTGGCCCTGTGGAGATGATATCGACAGGAATCTCAATCAGGGATTCGATGCGCTCGATATAGGTTCTCGCTTCCGACGGCAAATCACTGTATTCGGTTAAACCGAGCGTTGAAGACTGCCAGCCAGGAAACACTTCATAGACCGGCTCTATGCCACCTTGAGCGTCGATTTGATAATCAACGCAAAGCGCAACTTCACGCAATCCATCAAGCACATCAAGTTTGGTGATACACAGCGCCGATAGACTGTTCAGCTCGGCCACACGTCGAAGCGCCGTCCCATCTAGCCAACCACACCGCCTGGGGCGGCCCGTGGTGGCACCAAATTCGTGGCCCTTTTCGGCCAAATGTCTACCCACTTCATCAAAAAGTTCCGTAGGGAAAGGACCCTCACCTACCCGAGTGGTATAGGCCTTGCTGATCCCCAAAATATAGTCGATGTATCTCGGACCGACACCACTGCCAGCGCTAATAGCACCCGCTGTCGTATTGGATGAGGTTACAAAAGGATATGTACCCTGATCAATATCTAAAAGCGCCCCTTGAGCACCTTCGAACAAAACACCCACGCCCGCTTTCCGTAGCTCCGCCAGTTCTGCCACGATATCTTTCGCCATCGGAGCAAGCTGCGCCCAATAGGCTGAGGTTGCGGCTAGCGATTCCTCAACGGTCACCGGGTCCGCGCCATGGAACTCCTTCAGTACAAAGTTGTGGTACCGCAGATTGTTCTCGATCTTCTCAACTAAGGTGGCTTCATTGGCAAGGTCACGCACTCTAATGGCACGTCGCGCCACCTTGTCTTCATAGGCCGGTCCAATGCCGCGACCAGTGGTTCCTATTTTCTGATTCGTTCCTGATTCACGAACCTGATCGAGCCTCACGTGATAAGGCAGAATAAGTGGGCAATCCAAGCTCACAGATAATCTGTGCCGCACATCAACGCTCGATTGCTCAAGCGTTTGAATCTCCTCGAAAAGTGCGGGGAGAGAT
>JALRJG010000230.1 GCA_023261215.1 Pseudomonadales bacterium
GAATTCCTCTCTCATTTTGGTGTACGCGATTAATCAAAGACGCGAGGCGGGTGAGCCGCTCCTGCAGGCGGTGATTGAGGCCTCCACGTCCCGGTGTCGACCGATTGTATTGACCTCGATGACGACGTTTGTGGGGCTGATGCCGCTGATGTTTAATACCAGCGTTCAAGCGCAGTTTTTGGTCCCCATGGCGGTATCCCTGGCCTTTGGCGTTCTGTTCGCAACCCTCGTCACATTGTTGGTGGTGCCATCGATTTATTTACTCTTTGAAGATTTAGCTGGCCTGAAACGTCGCTTCTCTGGCTTGGAATCCACTGAGGCCACTGGGTCTCCGGGATAACGCCAATGCCCCGCCACCCATTCACACCGCCGCGTGGTCGGCTCGAAACGTTTGAGGTCACGTCCGAGCGCTTGACGAATACGCTGGGTGACCCAATCTCTCGGCAAGTGGGGGTGTATAGGTCGAGCCTTTGCGAATCAGATGACGATCAATACCCTCTGTTCGTTGATCTCGCCGCGTTCACAAACTCCGCTTTGGGTCATCTGGGATGGAAGGCTTTTTCGGAAACTCTGCTCCAACGGATTGATCGACTCGAAGATGAGGGCCAGTTGGGACCCGCGATCTGGGTGTTCCCGGATAGCTTCACCTCGCTTGGTGGCAATCAATTTGTGGATTCACCGGTGACTGGGCAATGGGCCACTTGGCTGCATACGGATTTGCTTGAGGCTCTGGAGGCCCGCTATCCGGTTCGAAAGGATCCTGGAGGTCGGGCGCTCTTCGGTAAATCCAGTGGTGGATTTGGGGCTCTGCATCAGGTGCTCAATCACGGTGAGCACTGGGCCGCGGCGGCCTGCCATTCGGGTGACATGGGATTTGAGTTGGGTTATGCGGCGGACCTTTCTCATGCGCTGCTTTATCTTGAACAGCAGGGGGTCACTCACATTGGAGCCCTCGACCGAATTCAAGCGAAGAAACGGTTGGGGGGTGGTGACTTCCAGTTTCTAATGATTGCAGCGCTTTGCGCCTCGTACGATCCGGCACCAGACCAACCTTGGGGGGTGCAGTTGCCGCTGGACTCTTTCACTGGCGAGCGCATCGAGGCGCGGTGGTTGAAGTGGTTAGCCTTTGATCCGCTCACCCAAGTGCAGGACGATAAAAAAGCCCGTTGTTTGGCGGGTCTCTCAGGGCTATTCATTGATTGTGGCCGTCGAGATCAGTACCACTTGGTCTACGGTGCCAGACGCTTCAAGGCCGCTTGCGAAGCCAAGGGGTTGGGCCTGAGATTCGAGGAATTCGACGATACCCACTCCGGTATCGACTATCGGCTTGATGTTTCTCTGCCCTATCTATACGCGCAATTGACTGAAGCGGCAATCAGCCCCTGAGGGCAGGGTGATTGCGCACGCTTCAGTCAGTGGCTGAGTCTGGCTGGCGCCAAGGCTCCGTTAGCGTGCACCCGCTGGCCTTTGTTCAGGCTGAAAGCCTTAGACGGCGTCTAACATCTGGATGCTGGGCCGGCCGGCCATGTGAGGGCCCATCGCGCCGCCAAGCCGCTTGAAGTACTCGGACTGGTTGTGCGCGTCGACTGCCGCTTGATCATCGTACTGCTCGAGTACCACGTAGGTGGTTTCGCTGTTGCGTGCTTTGTGGAGCTCATAAAATCGGTTGCCCGGTTCATTTGCTCGGACCTCTGCAGCCAATTCTTTGAAGATTGCTTCGAAGTCTGCGTTCGAGCCGGGCTTGATTTCCAGCGTAGCGACAATACCAATGGCCATAGCGAATTCCTTAACGAAAGAGGTTCGATTCTGGCATGGCCAGAGCGTGAGTCAATGGGAGACGCCTGATCAATCGTAATTGATCATTGCAACCGGCGAAGACTCTCGCTACATTCTCGGCCGATTCAAGAGGGTGACCGAGTGACGTTCCCAAAATCCAAAATGGTGCACCTCCCTGATGCAACGCTCGAGGTTTATGAGGCGGGGCAGGGGGGCGCACCCATTGTGTTGTGCCATGGCTGGCCAGAGCACGCCTACAGTTATCGACACCAGGTACCGGTGCTGGTTGAGCGAGGCTACCACTGCATTGTGCCCAATCAACGTGGGTATGGGGCATCGTCCCGACCAGCCAACGTTACTGACTACGACATCCATCATTTGACGGGTGATTTGGTGGCATTGCTTGACCACTATGGGTTCGAGGATGCCATTTTCGTCGGGCACGATTGGGGGGCGATCAATGTTTGGAACCTGGCGTTGCTCCACCCCCACCGAGTGCGTGCGATTGCTAATCTCTCGGTACCTTTCAGAGCTCGCGAGGCCAGCGATCCCGTCGCGTTTTGGGCTGAGCGACTTGGAGAGGACTTTTACATCGTGCATTTCAATCATCAGCCCGGGGTAGCCGAGCGGGTCATGGAAGCCGATGTGGCGAGCTTTTTGAAGCGCCTCTATCGGACTGAGCAGTGGTTGTCTGACAAACGTCCAATGAGCGCCAAGTTTTGGGAGCAAGAGGCCGGCTCGCTGACAGGTAAACTGATGATGAGCGATGCAGAGTTGCAGGTGTTTGTCGACGCCTTTGAGCGAGGCGGGCTCATGGCGCCCTGTCATTGGTACCGTAACTTCACGCGTAACTGGGAGACAACGGCTGGGATTCGGCAAAGGATTACACAACCCACACTCATGATTTACGGTGAATTTGATACCGTGCCTCAAGTGGACATGCGAGACACCGTGCCCCAAGCGGAAATCCACACACTGCCGTGTGGTCACTGGATCCAACAAGAAGAACCCGAGGCCACCAACGCGCTATTGCTTGCGTGGCTCGATTCTTTAGCGAGATCCTAGGACGCCCGGTTGCGCTACATTAAAAAATAGGAAGAACAAAACGATGCCAAAGGCGAGCGATATTAAACGAGGTCAAATCGTTGAAATTGAGGGTGCACCCCACTTGGTCAAACAAGTCGAGGCGAAGAGTCCATCCGCGAGAGGGGCTGCGACGTTATATAAGATTAAGTTTGAGAACTTGTTGAATGGCCAGAAGCGAGAGGCCTCAAGTAAAGGAGACGAGATCTTTGCTGAAAT
>JALRJG010000231.1 GCA_023261215.1 Pseudomonadales bacterium
TCTTCTTGCTCAGTCGTTCAGGCTTCTCCTCCCAGATGGCGTGACTCGCGCCGCGGATCATTTCGAAGTGACCTTGGGGGAATGCCTTGGCGTAGCGGCGTCCGGTGCCTGGTGTGGCTTCATCGTGCTCACCACAGACGATGAGTGTCGGTGCATTGACGGCCGCAAAATCGCCCGTCCTATCGTGATCTTTAAGCGTGCCCGTGGCGACAAACTCGCTTGGACCCCACATGTGTTGGTAAATCGCGCCCCCTCGGGGGTTTTTTCTATGCAGCATGGCATCGAGCTTTTCGTCGTTGCGCAGCACGTGTTTTCGATAATACCGTCGCATCACGGCCTGGTAGATGGCTGAGTCTGTGGCATCAATTTCGTGACAATAACGAATGACCTTTTGATCGTCTTTACTGAGTTGCTTGATCAGTCGGTTCGCATCTCTTTGCCAATCATGGGCTGATAGCATGGGGGATTGAAGGACCAAACTCTTGATTTGCCGTGTGGGATATTTGAGGTAGTACTCGAGCGCAAGCGTCGCGCCCCAAGAGCCCCCCATGAGATGGAATTGCTCAAGGTCCCAAGCCCGGGTGAGGGCTCTGAGTTCCTTTACGAACGTTGCGATTGTTCGCCGATGGGCAGGTAAGTCGCCACTTTTACCGGAGCCCATCTGGGTGTACGAATAAACTTGCCGACCCTCGGCCAAATCGAACAGTCTGCTCTTGGGATTGTGCATGCCGCCTGGCCCACCATGAAGCCAGACTATGGCAGGGCGTTTTGAGCGATGACCCCGAACGGTGTAGTGGGTTCGACCTAATGCGTGCTCGATGAAAGGCATGCGCTATCGTTCGCTTGCAAGCAAGGATTGCGACAGGTGCGCCCAATAGCTGGCGCCAATCGGCAAAATGTCATCGTTAAAGTCATAACCGGGATTGTGGATCATGCAGGATCCTTCGCCGCGACCGTTACCAATCCAAATATAACTCCCGGGTTTAGCGAGGAGCATATAGGCAAAATCCTCTGAGCCCATCGAGGGTGTGGGAGATGTGTTGACGTTATTCATACCTACCGTCTCGGCGGCTGCTTGAATCGCGTCGTCCGTTTCGCGCACCGCATTGACGGTTGGAGGATAGCGACGTTCGTAGGTCACGTTGACGGTTGCGCCAAATGAACCCGCAATCTGCTCGGAGATTTTGGCGATACCATCTTCTAACTGCTGTTGGATTTTGGTTGAGAAGCAGCGAGTACAGCCTCGGATGACGGCACTGTCTGGAATCACGTTGTAAGCTTCTCCCGCATGGACCTGGGTCACGCTGAGCACGCTGGGTTCAAGCGGATTGATTTGCCTGGAAACTAGGGTCTGCAGCGCCATCACGATCTGGCTGGCCACGATAATGGGATCAACGGTTTGTTGAGGGATGGCTGCATGCCCCCCTTTGCCAATCACTTCAATTTCGAAAATGTCGAACGCGGCCATGATCGGACCGTCCTTGATGGCAAAAGCCCCCACAGGAATACCTGGAATGTTGTGCATTCCGTAGACGCTCTCGACAGGAAATTGCTCAAAAAGACCTGCCTCAACCATGGCCCTTGCGCCACCCTCGTTTTCTTCAGCGGGTTGGAAAATAAAGTGGATCGTGCCTGAAAAGTCGCCATGGTTAGCCAGATACTCTGCTGCGCCCAATAGCATGATGGTATGCCCATCGTGACCACACGCGTGCATGACGCCCGGTGTTTTTGATACATGCTCAAATTCGTTGGCTTCGAGAATCGGTAAGGCATCAAGGTCCGCTCGAAGACCGATGGCACGATTGCCACCTCCTCTGGACAATGTGCCAACCACGCCGGTTCCGGCGATACCGGTGGTCACCTGAAGTCCAAAGCTCTCGAGTTTGTTTGCAACGAAAGCCGCGGTGCGGTGCTCCTCAAATGCGAGTTCCGGATGCTGGTGGAGCTCTCGTCGCCACTCGGTGAGCTTGGTGTGTTCCTGAGCAATCTCTGCGATGACGTTCATAAGTGAGCCTCAATGCGAAGGCGTTAGTCTAACACCCTTGTGAGTCTGGGCACTGAATTCCAAGCATATTCGCTCGTGCCACGACGGTGTCATAGCTCAGCAGGTGCGTCATCAGGTCCGAAAGTTCTTGATCCACATGGCCAAGGGCCAGGGATTCAGCGAAGAGTTGAAGGACGTAATCCAAGTTGCTGCCGCTTGGCCCCTTGGCATTCATGATCACCGAAGCTAAATCCTGGATGGGTTGCTGGCCCAGATACCAAGGGTTACAGGGTGGCGCGATGTAAGTCCGCGCGGGCACGATCTCGCTACCAACAGCAACGTCCACATCGATCAAGTGGTAGCCATTTTTTTCACGATGATTGAGGGCAGTGAACACGCGATCAAAGTCGATTTTGGAAACCTCAAACAGTCGGCCGACAACCTGATGATCGGGTGCGTGAAGAAGGGTTGCCACAATACCGGGCCGTGCCTCTGTGCCGCGATGATCTGTCGATCGCTGTGCAAGTGCTCTTTGATAGCCGGCTAGCATGGCGGGTCGGATAGATACGGGAAGGAAATCCTGGCGCCAAAGGATCGAGCCGTAGCCAAAAAGAAACGGGGTTGTCATGATGGGAGACTAGCACGCCCAAATGAAGATTCGTTCGGGAATACTTCCGAGGCAGTGGACTTAATAAAGGAAGGGTTATGACAGAAAAGCTTCGCTACGGCATTCTGGGAACGGGGATGATGGGGCAAGAACACCTCCGCAATCTGCGCTTGATCCCAGAGATCGAGGTCGTGGCATTCGCAGATACCAACGAACAAATGGCACGGAAGGCCTCGCGACTCGTGCCATCGGCAACGCGGGTTAGCGACCTCGATGCGTTATTAAAAGAAGGCCTGGACGCCCTGGTCATCGCCACGCCCAATTACCAGCACGCAGACCAGTTGCTGGCATTGTCGCGCGAGCCCCAGCTTTCTGTGCTGGTGGAAAAGCCCATTTGCACGGACATGGATCAACTGGCTCGCCTTGAAGAAGCCATGCAGGGGCGAGCGGCACCCCTTTGGGTAGG
>JALRJG010000232.1:0-2784 GCA_023261215.1 Pseudomonadales bacterium
ACTCTGCGCGCTGCTAGACCAACGAGTCGATATAGCGCGCCACTGTCGAGCACGTGAAAACCGCTCCATTCCGCGATTTGCGCCGTCACAGCCCCTTTGCCGGAACCGCTGGGGCCATCAATGGTGACAACCGGCACCGTCTTGCCAGTCGCGTCAGTTACATTCATTCGCGGCTCCCTTTTGGTAAACAGTCGACGCCTATGGCAAGCGATCAGTTTTGTGGGGATTTGGGCTGAATCGATGTGAAATAATCTCGAGCCGCCTTCGCTCGAGTCAAACGTTCGGTTAACGCTTCCGCATCCTCGGCCTCAATCAGTTTTGACGTCTGGTTCAGCGCCGCGGAAAAGGTCTCTATGAGCCGTAACAAGGCTTCTTTGTTGGTCAGAAAAATATCCCGCCACATCTCGGGATCTGAAGCGGCAATGCGGGAGAAGTCCCGAAACCCACCAGCGGCATATTCAAATACTTCTCGCTCGTCACCAAATCCTGCCAGGACGTCAACCAACGTGTAGGCCAAGAGATGGGGCAAATGACTCGTCTGCGCCAAAACGTCGTCATGA
Source organism: Pseudomonadales bacterium (assembly GCA_023261215.1). Classification (GTDB taxonomy): domain Bacteria; phylum Pseudomonadota; class Gammaproteobacteria; order Pseudomonadales; family Azotimanducaceae; genus UBA9926. Next base: position 561 of record JALRJG010000232.1, read on the forward strand.
TGTGCAACGCTCATCTCAACGACCTCAGCCCCTAGGCTCGTCCAGATGGTTTGAATCCGTTCAATCGCATCCGATTGCGTCACATCAAGCGGGGTCAAAATCACCTTGTGATACCGAAATAAATTGGCGTCCGCCGCACCAACACCATGTCGCTCAGAGCCCGCTACGGGGTGCCCTGGAACCAATCGTTCGGCTAGCTGTGGGGTAATTGATAGCACCGCATCGACAATCGGTTGCTTAACACTGCCCACATCGGTTAGCACTCCTTCAAACTCGGCCAAATGCGGCAAGATCGACGGCAACGTTCTCACGGGCGTCGCCAACATCAGCACATCCACGGCTGAAGGCAAGGTAGCTAGGGTGGGATGGATCTGATCAACGATCCCCAGTGATTCACCCAGAGCCATTGCGGATGAATCGAGATCATGAGCGTGAATCTCGTACTGCTCAGCAGCTTTAAGCCCTGCCGCAATAGAGCCTCCAATCAGCCCCAGACCGACGATTCCGACCCGCATCGAATCGACCATATCAGGCGTTCAACACTCGATTCAGCGCCTGAAGGCAGCGCTCATTCTCCGCTTGGGTTCCGATGGAGATGCGCAAATGTCGTGGCAATCCGTACACGCCAACAGGACGCAAGATCACCCCTTCTCTCAACATCGCCTCGTAGATCGACCCAGCGTCTTGCTGAAACTCAACAGACAAGAAATTACCCACAGAAGGAATGGCTGAAAGCCCCATGGCTTCAACGCCGGCACGCACTTGACGAAGACCCATTCGATTCGTCTCGATACCTGCTTGCACATGCGCTTGGTCCTCCAATGCCACGAGACCTGCTGCCATCGCCAAGGCGTTCACGTTAAAGGGTTGGCGTATCCGGTTCATTAGATCAGCAATTTCAAGGGGCGTTGCAGACCAGCCTAATCTCAACCCAGCAAGCCCATACGCCTTGGAGAACGTGCGCGTCACCACCAGATTCGAATAACGCTGCATCAACGCTAAGCCATCGGGATACTCTGGGTCGTCTACATATTCAAAGTATGCTTCATCAAGAACCACAATAACTGAAGACGGCACCGCATCCAGGAAGGTTTCGAGGGTTGATCGGTTGACCCAGGTCCCCGTGGGATTATTTGGATTGGCGATAAACACGAGACGGGTGTTCGCATCAATTTGGGCAAGCGTGGCTTCTAAATCTTGACCGTAGTTGTTCGCCGGAATTTCTCTCACCTCAGCACCCTGCGCGAGGGTCACCAGCCCATAAACCACAAAGGCATGCTGTGAGACCACAGCATTCAGGCCAGGTCTCAGAAAAATACGAGCTAAAAGCTCAAGCACATCGTTTGATCCATTGCCCACCGTAATGGCCCGAGGATCCACCTGAAACCGGTGACTCAGCGCCTCCTTTAAGAGGAAACAACCCCCATCAGGGTACCTGGCTAACTCACCCAACTGCGCGGGTAACGCTTCAATCACGCGCTTTGAAGGCCCGAGTGGGTTTTCGTTGCTCGCCAGCTTGACGCTATTTTTAATGCCCAGCTCTCGTTCCAACGTTTCAACGGGTTTCCCTGGTTGGTAAGGCGCAATCTGCTCGATGCCAGGATTGACATAAGACTGAAAACTCATAATGACACGCTCAATGCTTTGGGGTAGCTCCCCAACAATTTGACCTCCAAAGGTCCCTTTTGAATTTCCTCTAGAACAGCAGCCACCGCAGGATCAGACACGTGGCCTTCGAAATCAATAAAGAACACATACGACCACTTGGCCGTTTTGGAGGGCCTACTCTCCAACGCCGTTAATGAGATGCCGTGTCGGTGGAAGGGTTCGAGTAATTCATAAAGGGCACCAGGTCGATTCCTGGTCGAAACCATGATGGATGTCTTGTCATCTCCGCTGGCGCCCACCGATTCTCGCCCGATCACCAAAAAACGTGTCGTGTTCTCGGGGGAGTCTTCTATTTTTTTTGCGGTGATTCTGAGGCCGTAGAGTTCGGCCGCGACCTCGGCGGCAATGGCGCCCGCGCTCGCATCCTCTTTTGCTAGCCTCGCCCCCTGCGCGTTCGAACTCGCAACCACTCTCTCCGCGTTTGGATAATGCGAATCAAGCCACTTTCGGCACTGGCCGAACGTCTGTTCGTGCGCGTAAATTCTCTCGATCGGCCCCTCACTTGAGACCATGAAGTTGTGATGGACCTGTAACTCACATTCTCCGCAGATTTTCA
>JALRJG010000232.1:2794-3055 GCA_023261215.1 Pseudomonadales bacterium
GAAGGTATCGAGCGTATGACTGACGGAACCTTCGGTTGAATTTTCAACAGGGACCACACCGTACTGGCAGGCTTCAGCCGCCACCTCGCGAAAAATTTCATCCACGGTCACGAGCGGTATCCCAACTGCGGCGTAACCGAAATGCTTGATCGCTGCCTGATGCGTAAAGGTGCCCTCAGGACCGAGATAACCTACTTTCATTGGTTGCTCAAGGGACAAGCAGGCAGACATGACCTGTCTGAATAGGTACATGACTTTCTC
>JALRJG010000233.1 GCA_023261215.1 Pseudomonadales bacterium
AGAGGACACGCTGAGGGTCTTGAAAGTTGCTCGTCAGAACTTGGCGGTCACCGCATTCGAATTCTTTTCCAAGGAGGCAGCGAATCATGTGACCCAGCATCTGGGGGAATCATCAAGCCTGCCAGATGCGCCTTTCTTTGTCTTAATCGAGTATGAAACGCGAAATAACGCAGATGACGCGGGGGTCTTTACGTTTGACGCTCTCTACCGCGAAGGCATCGTGGTTGATGGGATCCTGTCGCAAAGCGAGCGAGAGAATGCGGCGTTATGGCGTTACCGAGAGGGCATTTCGGAAGCCATCACGCCCAGAACGCCCTACAAACATGACCTGTCAGTGAGCATCCACCAAGCGCCCGCCTTCTTAAAGGCTGTGAATGAGCGCGTCCGGCAGTCGCTCAAGGGCGTCGAGGTGATTTGGTTCGGGCACATCGGAGACGGTAATGTGCATCTGAATTTGTTGCGTCCAGAGGGCGAGCCCATCGAGGAATTTCAGGCCCGCTGTGAGCCCGTGGGCGATGCCATTATGACTATCGTGCAAGCATTCGGTGGGAGCGTGTCTGCAGAGCACGGCATCGGCCAGCTCAAAAAACGCTATTTGAAGTACACCCGGTCCGAGGCCGAAATTAATCAGCTTAGGTCGTTAAAGCGCGCTTTTGATCCCGATGGTGTGATGAACCCCGGGAAAGTGATTGACGTTTAGGGTCGCTTCTTAACGAGAATCGAATCACCTTCGTTAATCAACAAGATATCCGCGCCGCGAGCCGCAAACAAACCACAGGTCACCACACCAGGCCACTGATTGATCTCGAATTCAAGCTGCTTTGGATCTCTGATCGTCAGATCGTGTACGTCTAAAATCACGTTGCCATTATCCGTGATGGTGCCCTCTCGCCAGACCGGTGAGCCGCCGATAGCTGCGAGTTGACGCGCAATCAGTGAGCGGGCCATGGGGATGACTTCGACCGGCAGAGGGAACTGCCCAAGGCAAGCAACCGCTTTGGTCGCATCGGCAATACACACGAAGGTGTCAGAAGCGGCTGCGACAATTTTCTCTCGAGTCAACGCAGCGCCACCCCCTTTAATCATCGAAAAATTGGGATCGATTTCGTCGGCGCCATCGACGTAAACCGCCAGTCGGCCGGCGTCGTTCAGAGAGACCACTGGGATTTGATGTGCTCGAAGTCGTTCCTCGGTTGCAGCGGAACTTGCGACCGCGCCTGCAAATCGATGGCGAACCTGCGCGAGCGAATCGATGAAGCAATTGGCCGTAGATCCCGTACCCACTCCAATGATCGATTCCAGGGTAAGAAAGGGGTCAATATAGTCGGCCGCGGCTTGACCAATTTTTTCTTTGATAAGCGTAGTGCTCATGAATCCTCGTGCTTTGAGTCCATTAATTGTCGCTAAAATGTGGCGATGCGCTGCAGGGCAATGAGATGGACAAGTATATAAGAAAGATCTTAGAGGCAGACATCTACGACTTGGCTCAGATGAGCCCACTCACCAAGGCGCCGAGGCTATCGGCAAAATTGGGCGCGGGGGTCCTGCTCAAGCGCGAAGACCAACAAGAAATCTTTAGCTTCAAGGTTCGAGGCGCTTATAACCTTATGCGCCAAATGCCGCGTGATGCAGCGAGGCGAGGGGTTGTGGCCGCGTCTGCGGGTAATCACGCCCAGGGGGTCGCGCTGGCGGGGCAGCATCTGGACATTCCCGTGACTATCGTGATGGGCGTTAATACGCCTGCGATTAAACGCGATGCGGTGAAGGCGCGCGGGGCGACCGTGATATTACGTGGCGAGAACTTTGATGATGCTTCAGCCCACGCGGTGACCTTGGCGAAAGAAAAGGGCCTCACCCTCGTTCCGCCTTTTGATCACGATGATGTCATCGCGGGCCAGGGCACCATCGGCATGGAAATCCTACGTCAGGCCAATTCGTCTTTGAACGCCATTTTCGTTCCCGTCGGTGGGGGAGGACTCATTGCGGGTGTTGCGAGTTACGTCAAAGCCATTCGGCCAGGGGTCAAGATCATTGGCGTGGAAGCTGAGGGGTCTGCGGGTATGACCCAGGCGCTGAAGGCAGGGCGGCGAGTCAAATTATCTGCGCAAACGCTCGATCAATTCGCCGATGGCACGGCGGTCAGACAAGTCGGTGTTCGCCCCTTTCAAATCGCAAAGCAAGCCGTCGACGCGATGGTCACGGTTTCAGTCGATGAAATCTGTGCGGCGATCAAGGACATTTTTGAAGACACGCGCGTACTGTGTGAACCTGCGGGTGCACTTGCGATTGCGGGCCTAAAAAAATGGCTCCCGGCTCAGCCCCAACAGCCGAGGGGCGATCACGTCGCGGTGGTCAGCGGTGCCAATATCAATTTTGATCGATTGCGGCACATCTCCGAGCGAACCGCGCTGGGGGAAAAAAAGGAGTTGCTCTTGGGTGTCACGATTCCCGAGCGCCCAGGCAGCTTTTTGTCGTTCTGCCGAACCCTCGGTCGATTGAGTATCACAGAGTTTAATTACCGATACGCCGACCCAGGCGAGGCGCATGTGCTGCTTGGGGTCGAAACTGATGGTCTGCCCGAAACGGAACATCGACTGATCGAGCGCTTGGGACATCGCTATCCCGTGACCCGGTTGAGCGATAACGAGCTCGCCATCTTGCATGTCAGGCACATGGTGGGCGGGCGAAGCACCGCGATCGAAAAGGAGCAGCTGTATCGAGTGGAATTCCCTGAGCGGCCTGGGGCGCTGCTAAAATTTCTGGAAGGACTCGGGTCCGACTACAACATCTCGTTGTTTCACTATCGAAACCATGGTTCAGCGTTTGGCCGTGTTTTGGTCGGTATTGAACGCTCGAGCATTGGGAGACAGGCGTTGTCGTCTCGACTCCGAGCGATCGGCTATCGATTCTGGGAGGAATCAGCGAATCCCGCGCGTGACCTCTTCTTGTAGATCTTTGGTGAGTGCGCCGAGGTCGTGGGCGATCATTTGATCCTCGAAAACCAATAATCGCGGGTCTTGAATGTGATCGACGTAAAGACGGGCCGAAAGGTGA
>JALRJG010000234.1 GCA_023261215.1 Pseudomonadales bacterium
AAATAATCATTGGCCAAGGTTTGCTCATCATGAAGTACCTCTTGCCAACTGCGAACCCGCTCCCACACGATTTCCGGTTGGGTGTATAAAAAATCAACCCATTCTTGCGTGCCTTTCCTCGCGAAGGCATCGGTCAGACGCCGCCGGACTTCCAGAGAGTCCTCCGCCGTTAACCCCTCGCCCAGGCGTTGGCCGGGCGTTTGAAACCTCGGATCAATCGCCAGTTCAAAGGTCTCAGCAAAAATGCATAGCGCGTCCCAGGCTTCATTCTGCATGGTTTGCGCGATCATGATGGCATCACCATCCTTGGTCAGGTAGACACCATACGGCCCTTTGATGTTGGGGTGATGATTTCCGGCGCGAGGAAGATCCGCGCCGGTCATCGCCACATGCGTAATCTCCCACTGCTGAAGCCAGAGCGCTGCACCCAATGCACTCGTTTGCACACGCTGCCCGATCCCGGTGCGTTCGCGGGCATAAAGTGCGGTCATGATGCCTAACGCCAGCTGCTGAGCACCCGACGTATCGATCGTGATCGCGCCGGCAAGGGACGGCGCTCGGTCTGCATATCCCGTGTGATGCACAAGACCACTCCGTGCTGCCGCGGCTCCATCCAACATGGCTTTATCGGCATCGGGGCCACGAGGACCAAACCCATTTACGGAGGCATAAATCAATCGGGGATACCGCGCGTGTAAAACATCAAAGCCAAGACCCATTTTCTGAAGTGCAGGTTCTCGATAATTGGTGAGAAAGACATCGGCCTCTTCTAGAACCCGGTGCAATGCAGCCCGTGCCAGCGGTGTCGTCAGGTCCATGCACACCGAGCGCTTGCCTCGGTTAACGGCAACAAACTGGGGGCCAAGTGTGCCCTCCGGCGTCTCATTCTGGGTTCCCCGCCCGTATCTAGAAGCGTCACCAATGGGCGGTTCGACCTTGATTACTTCCGCTCCCATGTCGCGAAGGTAAAGCCCCGCTGCCGGCCCTTGCACAGCCACCGTCATCTCAACAACCGTGATCCCATGAAGCGGTTCCGCCACGATACGCCCCTCTTTCCTGCCTGCTTCGAGCATTTCAGAAAATAGAAGGAGAGGAAAGACTTGAAGCGTTAAGGTCAAACCCGCTACAAAGGTGGGATGCTTAGCGAAGGCTCATCATGATTGTTGACCTCACAGATCTTAAGACGCTGATGCGCGAGCCTCATTGGCTTGATGTCACCCAGGAGGCACCCCACTTTCTTGGCATTGCGCTCGAGAGCAACGTCCCGAGTGACTTCGATCTTGCCGCCGCCCTTCGATGGCTCTCATTTCAGCCCCTGCCGATTTTGGGCATTGGCGCCCATTCAGAGGCATGGGCCGAGGGCATTGATTGCTTTTTTGATGATGTTGAGGCCGCTCAACCCGTCATTGCTGGAATCACCGCAAATCCCAGAGCCGCAGCGGCGATGGTCCAGGTAACGCGCATCACATCGCAGCTCTCGCTTCGGGATGCGTTGGTGGTCGAGTCACTGGCGTACTCGACCCTGCTCGCCGGAGAAGAATTCAAATCCTGGCTCCAGAGCCGACCAGCGCCGAGGGCCCGGCCACTTGAAGATCCGGTCATTCTTGATCGATTCAACCAAGACCTCATCATTTCACTTAACGCACCCAGAAGCCGAAATGCACTATCGATCGATATGCGAGATGCATTGAGAGAGGCCTTTCAACTCGTTTTGCTGGATGCCAGCATCCTCAAGGCGCGGGTTTATGGCTTGGGCCCGGCTTTCTGTTCAGGTGGGGATCTCGATGAGTTTGGGTTAGCAACCGACCTCAGCGTTGCGCACCATGTGCGGCAATTACGGATGCCTGGCCAAACCATTGGTCTTGCGCCCGAGCGGTTCCACTTTTGGGTTCATGGCGCTTGCGTTGGCGGCGGGATCGAGACGCCCGCCTTCGCCGGGCACATCAGTGCTGATCCGGACTGCGTTTTTCGCCTGCCTGAGATTGGTTTTGGTCTCGTACCCGGTGCGGGCGGCTGTGTGTCGATTCCGCGAAGAATCGGTCGTCATCGAACCAATGCATGGGCACTCAGCCAAACCACGATCAACGCCCAGACCGCGCTCGAATGGGGTTTGGTCGACGAGCTCTCAGCCCGACCCAATTGGGCTGTGGCGACAACTCCATGACCACGCGCCCTTGGCTGAGGCACCAAAGTTTCAACGATCTCATTCGCTCGCCGGGCCAGCGTTGCTCAATCGCCTGCACCTGTCCTGGGTGGACGACCGAACTCGATATCCACGCGCATCGCCCCCCGACTTGAGTCTTTCGTTATGACGCTGAATCGAAACCGGCCCCGGCGGATACCATTCATCAAGCTACAGTCCCTTGGCAATCACTTCATCCTAATTGACGCCCGCTCGCGCCCGATCTCAGTTTCGAAAGCGGCGATCGTCCACCTCTGCGCACATCGCTTTGGCATTGGCGGTGATCAGCTCATCGTGCTCGAATCATCCGAGCATGCGGCAGCATCGATGCGCATTTACAACGTGGATGGATTTGAAGCCGAGGCGTGCGGTAACGCGGCGCGGTGTGTCGCGGACTACCTCATGCTGTCGCTAGGGACAGACAGCGTCAACCTCGACACCAAAGGCGGACTCATCCGTGGTGCCCGCCGTTCAGACGGCGCAGTTCGCGTCGATCTACGATCGCCTGAGTTTCTGCCACAGCAGAGCACAATTGCGCAGATAGCTTGGGGTCCGTTCAGTCGCGGCGTGGGGGTGTTTGTCGGCAATCCGCACGTTATATTTTTCAGCGACTGTCTTGGGTTGACGGACCTTTGTGAATGGGCACCCAGCATCCAGGCAGACGCATGCTTTCCCGAGAGCGTTAACGTCACATTGGCCAAAATTTTGGGTCCAAACCATCTCTCAATTGCAACCTTCGAGCGCTCGGTGGGACTCACCAAGGCCTGCGGTACGGGGGCCCTCGCGTCTGTATTCGCATCGGCCAAGAC
>JALRJG010000235.1 GCA_023261215.1 Pseudomonadales bacterium
CTCGCTGCGGTCGGCACCGTCGAAGGACCCGGTCGGCGGGAGCTCGACGCCGACGGCGCCGTCGTCGCCCCGGGCTGGGTGGACATCCACACGCACTACGACGGTCAGGTCACTTGGGATCGAGAAATGGACCCCTCGGCCAGCCATGGTGTTGGCACCATTGTCATGGGTAATTGTGGCGTGGGGTTTGCCCCCGTTCACGCGGATGGCGCCCAAGACCTCATCGACCTGATGGAGGGCGTCGAGGATATTCCCGGGACAGCCCTGCATGAAGGCATGCCCTGGGGTCAGTGGTCATCTTATGAAGACTACCTCGACCTCCTGGAAGGCCGCGAATACGCGATCAACATCTCATCCCTTATCGCACATGGTGCGGTACGCAATTACGTCATGGGCGTGCGAGGCCGGGAGAATGAGGCGGCAACAGCAGATGATCTGAGAGCCATGACGGCGTTGGTCAAGTCCGCCCTCGATGCTGGCGCAGTGGGTTTCTCCACGTCAAGAATTATTGGTCATCGCTCGATTCAAGGTGAACCCGTCCCGGGAACCTTCGCTAATGAAGACGAGGTGATGGCGATTGCGGAAGCGTTTCGCCAAAGCGGCAAGGGAGTGTTTCAAATCATACCCTCCAGCACGTTAGGTGAGGGGCGTGAGGGCTTCGAAGAACATACCGCCCTCGAGCAAGAAATCGAACTCATCGCCAAAGTCAGTCAGCTCAGCCATCGTCCAGCGACGTTCACATTGTTCCAAGTGGACGATTGGTCGAACAAGTGGCGAGAAGCCATCGACCAGGTAAAGCGTCATAACGGACAAGGCGCGGCGATTTACCCCCAGGTGGGCAGCCGACCGACCGGCTTGGTCTTTAGTCTCGATACCTACCATCCCTTCATGCTGAGACCGACCTTCCGCAACATGAAAGGCCTCAGCACCGAAGCGAAGAAAGAAGCCATGCGTCGACCTGAGGTAAAACGTGCCATCCTGGCCGAAGACAACGACATCACCGGCGTGCCTATGGGGTCAATGGAGTTCGGCATTGCGCACGCAGAGATGAACTATCAACAAATCTTTGAGCTAACGTCGCACAGCAGCTATGAGCCCACCCAAGAGGAAAGCTTTGAGCATCTGTCTGGCGAAGCCAACAGCACGCCTGAAGGGTATCTCTACGACTTTCTTACCAAAGAGGGTCTGAGCATGGCCATCATGTTCTTCACCAATTACACCGATTATTCATTGAATGCGGTGCGTGAGATGCAACTAGACAGCGCGACCGTCACCGGTCTCTCTGATGCCGGCGCTCACGTCTCATTGATCTTCGACGCGGTAAACCCCACCTATCAACTCACCTATTGGGCGCGCGACCGAGCCCGCGGCGACACCTTGCCGCTGGGTTACGTCATTCATCGCGCGACCTACCGCAATGCGCAGCTCTTTGGCTTCAAGGACCGAGGTCATATTGCGGTGGGTAAAAAAGCGGATATTAACGTGATCGACTTTGAGAACCTCAGTCTGGGCGAATTGCATATCAGAAGAGATCTCCCCGCTGGGGGGCAACGACTGATGCAGGGCGCTCATGGTTACTTGGCAACGTTGATTAATGGGCAGCTCACGAGGCGCTTCGATAAGCCAACGGGGACCTACTCAGGTCGTTTACTTCGAAGCAGTTAACTTGCATTGAGCCCGCGGGGCCCAGTGGCGCATCTCGCGCAAGGGGCCCCACGCTAGACTGCGCCTCGGTTGGCGCACTTGTCGCATCAGGTCTCTTGCGCAAGAAGCGCCTGCCGCTCGAGGCTCAAGCCTTTAAGAGACGCCCACTACGCCATAGCATAAGCCGCAGCTGAGACGTCGCGACACGCGTCAACACTACTTTTTACCAAATCCCCCAATGCGTTCTGCCATATCAGGCCCCCGCCCCTCGCTCTTGAAAATCTCATGGGCAAGCCCCGCATCAAGTGCCATACCATCGGTGTCATCCACGAGGCGCTTGTTCGCACGCAGCGAAAACCAGGAAAGCTCGAGCATGCTTTGACAGTAAGCGTGAACATGATCCATGAACCCATCCGAGGGTAGAACCGAATTGGCCAGCTGCAGCGCCGCAGCTTCTTCTGCGCCGACTGTTCTCGCCGTGAGCATCATCTCCATCGCCTTCGTTTTACCAATCCGCCGAGGCAGCCTCTGGCTCATTCCCCAGACCGGGGTCAAAGCCCACTTTGCATGCGTGTCGGCAAATTTTGCGTCCTCTGCCGCAAGAATGAGATCACCGGCTAAGGCCAGTTCCAGGGCACCGGTATAGCAATGACTGTGTACCGCCGAGATGACAGGTTGCGGGAGGCCCGCTAACCCTGCAATGACATGCGCTTGGAAATTCGGCCGGGGCAGCTTTTCACCCGCGCCGATATCCTTTAGATCATGTCCTGCGGAAAAACACCGGCCTCGACCTGAGACCACGACGGCCCCCACGGTATCCGTTTCAGTCGCCAACCTATCAACGTGGGCTTCAAGCTCAGAGAACAGCGCCACATTTAATGCGTTTAATTTGTCCGGACGGTTTAAAAAGAGATAGGCCACACCATCCCGATCTTCGCGTTCAACCAATGCTGTCATTCCCTTCTCCTTCGTTTTCATTCGGTGTCAGCAATCATCGCCAAATTTTCAGCGCCCCCGCTCAATAGCACTCAGGCGGCTCCGCCTGTCAGGCAGCTGGGTGGGACCTCCTATCAGCCTGAGCATGAAACATCACGAGAAGATTTAAGCCGTTTGTCCCTTCAGTTCAGCCCCTCTCCAGACGCAAGCGTTCAATCCACCCAAGCCCGTGATATCGCAAACTCGATCGACCATATCGATCTTTTCTGCTCCGAGCAATTCAAACGATTGAATCTGATTCAGGGTATTCAATTGAAATGCTGCTCCTTCATCTCAAAGGGCGGACACACGACGGACGAGGCGCTTCGACACCCCACGCACACGGTCAGGCAACTGAGTCCGGCAGTT
>JALRJG010000236.1:0-2686 GCA_023261215.1 Pseudomonadales bacterium
ACTGCGCTCTGATCTCAGCGTGTTTTTCTTCGGTGATCGGATAATTCCAAACGATCAATGCACCAATAATGAAAAAGACCGATGGAAACGTGGAAAACATAAAGCGCAGACCAAACAGATGCTCTTCGGCATTGACGGCGCCGGCTTGGGCTTGAAAGCCGATCAGCTCTAGGCCAACCGTCGCGATCAAGATGCCAAAGGACGCTGCTCCTTTTTGAGCAAAGGACCATGCGGAGAAAAAGAGCGCCGCACGATTCTCACCCGACTGTAATTCATCCAGATCGATCACATCGGCCTTCATGGAATTCGGGAGGGTTTGCGAGAAGCCGCCTGCGGCAAAACCCGTCGTCAACGTCATGGGCAGCATCCACCAAAAATCACCGTCGCCGAGCAGCAAGTAAAACGGATGCGCACAACTTAGGATCATGAAGGACAGAAGGTAAGCTCTGTGCTTACCGATCGCTCTGGATAATTTCACCCAAAAGGGCACGGCCAGAATGTTTGCCAAGTAGAAAAAACACAGCATAAAGATCGCCATATCCTCAGCGCCGAGGATGTAGGCAATAAAGAAAATGTAGAGCGGGGTCGTGATATTGAGGCCAATGGAGCCGATCATGAACGCCATGACAAGCCGCTTGAAGGGCCCATTACCCCACATCAACTTCAAGCCATCGAGCATTTTGACGCGCTGCGTGGGCTGATAAGCAACCTCTCGCACCATGCTAAGCGTCAAGATCACACAGAGCGGCATCAACACCAGCATCGTGACACCCACCATCTTGAGCACCACAGCACTGCCACCAATCAGGAAGAACACCTTGGCTGCCGAAGGCACGAGTTGCGCGGACAGTGAGCCCAGCGCGCTGAATACGGCGCGACTGCCCGTGACCATACTGCGCTCGTTGTAATCCGTTGAAAGCTCTGCGCCCCAAGCGTAATAGGGGATCAGCATCATGGTGATGCCAAGAGACAGCATGAAACTCCAGAGCGCGAGATGCACCCAGTTCACCTTGTCTTCATCGACAATCCATTGGTAGGCCTCACCCAGCCAGCCGGACGTGTCAGGCAGAAACAATTGATACACCGACAACATCATGATGGGCGTCGCGAGGGCAATCCACAGTTTACGACGACCAAATCGACTGCGTGTATGGTCTGAGATGTAACCCATCAACGGGTCGGTGACGACATCGGTCCAGCGAACAAAAAACAAGATTGCTCCCACGACCGAGAGTGGGACCGCCATATCTGACGCATAAAATTTGGGAATGAACACCGCAACTGGGAACAGCGACATCGAGATGGGCAGGTCCACCAACCCATAAAAGAATAAGGTTTTCCGATTGAGACTCATGCAGGGCTCAGTTTCAAACAGCAGCCACAGCATTCCCTCAAACAGCCTCTATCGTCAAGCCTTATCTACCACTCGTTCCAAGGCCTGCGAGCAACGAAACGCACCTGCCTCGGAATCAAGATTAAAGCAGCCAAGTTTGGCTCACATTGGGAACCGCTTTAGCCCTCCTCTCGCTAAAGTCCCAGCCAAGCTTGTTGATAGCCAAGCATCTGGATCGCCGACACACGTCAGGACGCACTCAGCGAGCGACCAACGAACCGAGCGAGCGCCGAACTTCCAGGCGCCCCTTGGAGACTCTCAAGCCACATGCTAGGTTCCCCTCAAAGGATATTCGAGAATCGCTATGGACAATACGCAAGTGCTGTTGAAACGCCGGCCCTCGGGCGCACCCGTTGCCGAGGATTTTGAAGTAGTCACAACCGCCGTTCCAACCCTTCAGTGCGGTGAAGCGCTCATCGAAAACCACTATGTCTCGCTGGATGCCGGCTTCAGAAATTGGATGGACGAGGACGCGGGAGATGACGTTCTACCTGCGATGGCCCTGGGCGCGCCGGTGATGGGTTTAACCGTTGGCCGTGTCCTTGAAAGCAAGCATGCCACTCTGCGCGAAGGTCAACTCGTGATGGGTCGCCTGGCTTGGGAGGCTTATTCAATCGCCAAAGATGATTTCCTCATTGAACTGGAGGAAAGCGACGTCCCTCTCCACTACCATTTGGGCATTCTGGGTGACACCGGCATGTCTGCCTATTTCGGACTCAACGACATTGGTCAACCGGGCGCGAACGAAACCGTAATTATTTCTGCAGCGGGGGGTGCTGTGGGTTATGTTGCCGGCCAAATCGCGAAGATTATGGGTGCTGGGCGCGTGGTGGGCATGACCAGCAGTGACGAGAAAGGAGCTCGACTGGTTGCGGAGCTGGGTTACGACGCCTGGGTCAACCACAACAGCCCCTCATTACATGAAGATTTGAGTCAGGCATGCCCGAACGGTATCGATGTCTACTTCGATAACGTTGGGGGGCCCCTACTCGAAGTTATCTTGGAACATATTAACGACGGCGCGCGAATCCCGTTTTGCGGTGCGGTTGCAGACTACGCTCGACTAGCACCCCAAGGACCCAGCAATCTATTTCAACTGGTCACCCATTCCGCGAAGCTGCAGGGCTTTATGACGCATCTCCAGGTAGATCGCTACCCAGAGGCGAGGCGGCAATTGCTCGCGTGGATTGATCAGGGCCTGTTGAAGTCAGTTGCCATGGAGTACGAGGGGGTCGATCAATGCGGCGTGGCTTTCGCGAACCTTTTTGCGGGCGTCAACTGTGGCAAGTCTGT
>JALRJG010000236.1:2696-2966 GCA_023261215.1 Pseudomonadales bacterium
CGTGAGGTGACCGCGCCAGTGGTGCCGCGCCGATGACTGATTTAGCACTCTCCATCATTTTGCTGAGGTTAGCCTCGTGGCACTCGTCGTATTTTTTTAAACGCCACTCTGCTCGAGCAAGAGCACAATAATTATCCTTTCGGATAAAGAGGCTACCATAGCGTCTCACTTAGGCTTAGCGAATAACTCAAAGAAGGCTTTAAAACGCGCGAATTCCGGGGCCTGGCACCGGAGCCCATCCTAAGCGGGCAACCCACAAAAAATCAAAGC
>JALRJG010000237.1 GCA_023261215.1 Pseudomonadales bacterium
TCAGAAGCGTACTGCAGAAAATGATGGGCTTGCCCAGCCATGGGCCCAAGCCCCCCCATTTGCCACATCAACCAGACCATGCATTCCCGCCTTCGCGCGGCATCAACGGGGATCAGTTGCCCAGACCACTCGCCGAGATACCACAAGATCGCACCCGACTCGAATAGCGACACTGGCGCCGCGCTAGATTCCACATAGTGAATAAGCGCAGGGATTTTGCGGTTCGCCGATACCTGACTGAACGCCTCGGAGTGCTGCTCACCTTTCGTGATATTCACGGGGATTAGCGCATACTCTGCGCCCAACTCCTCGAGCATGATCGAGACTTTGTAACCATTGGGTGTTGGCCAAAAATATAGATCGAATGGCGCTGTCATGAGTTCAACCCCTCTCTTCTACCATTGACTTGTCACCTGCGACTTCAGCCCAGCATTCTGCATTTAGGACCTGGGCTCTCACTCATCGCGTTGAGCGAAGGGAAACGGAGGTTTTTTTGAGCGCTTGATGCTGGGTCGCGAGCCTCTTTGGTTGGATTTTTCCCTTCAGGTCTTGCTTTCCTATCAGCATCAGATAGTCGCTCGATCGCAACCACTGCAACACTCGCAGAGCTCAGGCGCTGGCGCAGTGCAAACATCAGGCAAACCTCGCTCGCTATGCGACCCTCTATCGACAACATCTACAACCCGAGAAGTGGTCCCTTTCCCTTTCGATCACAGATGTTCGGCGAAGAAGTCTAGGGCTCGCCCGCGAGCTTCCCGCGCAGCGGATTCGTCGAAGCTGGCTCGATGATCGCAATTGAACCCATGATCTGCGTCATAGGTAAACAGCGCACAGTCGGGGAACGCCGCCCGAACTTGATCGACATCACTCATGGGGATGTGCGCATCTTGCTCTGCGAAGTGAAATTGGACGGGAATCTTGGGCGATTGATCCAGTTGACCGGCAACGCCACCCCCGTAATAGCTCACCGCACAAGCTAACCCGTCTAGCTGACAGGCCGATAAAAAGGACATCAAGCCTCCAAAACAATAGCCGACGACCCCCACTGACCCTGTTTGGCCCGCTTCAGTCACGGCCGCTTGAACATCCATGAGCGTTTCGTGAGGATTCAACTTCCCTCGCGCAATTTCCACGCCTTGCATCATGTCAGCCCCCGCATAGCCCAGCTCAATCCGGGGCTCTACACGATCAAAGAGCGCGGGTGCAAGGGCGCGATAGCCCGCAGCGGCATAGCCATCGGCCACCTCTCGAATGTGCGCGTTAACGCCGAAGATTTCCTGAATGACGACAATCGCCCCCTTGGCTTCGCCCTCAGGCAGCGCTTCGTACACTTCAAATTCATGGCCATCCGCACTGGTTAGTTTGAGATAGTCTCCCATCGCTTCGCTCCTGTTATTTATGATTGTGATCTGCTGATGAACGCGAGCTCGAGGACACCGCGTGTCATGCCGAGTATCGGCTCAAGTTTTTTTGGTGCCCTAGGTCCCATGTCGTTCTGTTGACTGCTCAAGGTCACGGTTATTGTCCACGGTTACGGCTTACTCTCCACTCTTCAAGCTCGCAATTCATCCTTTGCTAAGCACGATAAACTTTTTAACAAGGCTCGAATCAGTATCAAGCAGCGTTTAAAAAAGCACGGTTAACTTGCGCTGCCTAACCTTCTGCAGAGCAGCTCTGACGCTAAACGCCAACCACGCCCCCTTCTTCCTTTTGTCTCTTGATAGGCTCTTGAATGTCTGACGCTTGCTCGCTGATGCGACTTGCTCATGGACGCGGCCGCTAAGTTTGATTACGCGAGTTGCTCACAGACAAAGTCGCCAGACAGCTGAGATTGGTGTTTCGCTGACGTCACCACCGCTACCGACGGCGTTTGATGGAGGTACGTCTCACTTGCACGCATTACCGCCTCTGGGGTGACCTCCAAGATCGCCTGCCTAAACCTTCGGCGCGTCTCTTCCGATCGCCCTTGCAACCCTTGGTGATGCGCCGTTCTGGCCTCTCCGGCAGGAGAGCCAGGCGCATCAATACCGCTCACGATACTGAGCACCGATTCCTCCACTTCGACTGACGTAATGGGGTTTGATCTCACCCACTGACCCGCATACCTGAAGGTATCGAGCGTTTTGTTTAACTCTGGATCCCGAAAAGAATAAAAGCGAAATAGCCCGGTCGTTTGATCAAAGCTCGCACCGCCGCCATAGGCTCCGCCCTGCTCTCGTAACACAGGATGTAAATATTGCTGCGACAAAATTCGCGCAAGAACCATGAGCGGGGCTGCGTCTTCATGCCCCTCCCTTACCCCTGGCAAACAAGCCGCGCAGAAGTTGGCCTGGGTCGCCGTGAAGAAAGCCTGCGCCTCGGGTAACAAGGGCTGGGAGATCGAAATTCCCGTTGGATTGATGCAACGCCAATCTGGGCTGGTTGCGTTAAGCATCGCCAAAGCGTCATTGAGATGATGGCCGTCGGCAACCACCAATCCGGCCCTGGGTGCTGATCGCAATTGTTGATGGAGCTCAGAGAGGATCGAGCCCAGAGTCTCGGTCTCTCCTCCCGCGAGTGACGCACACCAAGCTCGATACTGAGACAAGCTACCCAAACCCGACAGTCGATGATTCAGAGCCGATAATCTCGACCAGGCGCCTGCCGAAGCCAGCATCGCTAGACTGTGAGCGCTTTGCACGACACCCAGCACTTTCCGGGACTTGATCTGCTGCACGATCTCTTCGATTCGCGACCACTCGTCCAATCTGAGTTCGTCAAAGGTTTCGACCAACAGTTTGGCCATGGGCGCGATATTTGATGCAAGCCCTCGGGTACTGAGCACTGCGTACCCTGAGGCGCGATCACCTGAAGCCGATAGCGATCGAAGTGCACTGTAAGCGGTCATTCCTCCACATACGGATAATTGGCGATCCTGCATATCCAGGTAACTCGAATCAGCAACCCCCAACT
>JALRJG010000238.1 GCA_023261215.1 Pseudomonadales bacterium
GAAGCAACGCCTAGACTTTGTGATGGGCCGCGCGGCCCCTCAATAGGTCTGGACAGCGAACGGCCCCTTTAAGTCGCTCTGCTTTGGGCAGCAGCGTGAACTCCAAAGCGTGGGTTCATTTCGCGCTGTCATCTTATCTGCGGGCCTCTGGCGCTCTCACCGCTCATTTTTTTCAACGAACCTGACGTCACCTGACAGGCAGATCACTAACCAATTCATTTTGTGAATTACGTCGGGAGCGGATAAATTGAGTGCTTGACGTCTTAAGGAGATTGCTATGCCGGGCCCACTCGAAGGAATCAAAGTCATTGACGTATCGGCTGTGGTCTCTGGACCATTGGCAGCCATGATTCTCGGCGATCAGGGGGCGGACGTGATCAAGGTCGAACCCCCTGTGACCGGCGAAGTGATGCGCTTACCCAACTTTGAGCGCGGTGGTCTGACCTCGCTATACATCAATTGCAATCGCAGCAAACGAGGCGTTGCGCTTGATCTTTCAAAGCCCGAAGGCGTCGAAGTGATGTATGAACTGGTGAAGGACGCGGATGTCTTTATCCAGAACTGGCGGCCTGGCGCAGCGGACCGGCTTGGGCTCGGAGAGGAAAAACTGAGGGAGATCAATCCAAACCTCATTTACTGTTCGATCTCAGGCTTTGGCCCAACGGGGCCCTACTCCAACCGGCGAGTGTATGACCCCATCATTCAGGGCTTAACCGGCCACCCCGCTATCCAAATGAGTCAAGACTTCCCAATCCCTGACCTTGTGCGCCATATCGTCGCGGACAAATCGACGTCCTACACCGCCGCCCAAGCGATTACCGCAGCGCTCTTTGCGCGCGACCGAGGTGCCGGCGGTCAACACATTGAGATTCCGATGATCGATGCCTCACTCGCGTTTTTCTGGCCCGATGGCATGATCAGACACACCCTTGAAAATACGAGCGAGCTTCCTGGCAACTCTCTGTATGAAACGTATCGCCTGTGGCATACACAAGATGGTCAGATCATTTACTTCACCGCTTCTCAGGTGGAGCATGAAGGGCTCTTCCGCGCTTTGGGCCACCCAGAATGGCTTGACGACCCTCGGTTTGCCACCACAGAAGCGAGAATGGTGCCCGAGAATGCTGAAGCCCTCGGTGGACTCATTGACGAGGCACTCCGCGCCAGCACCACAGAAGAGTTGCTCGAAAAGATGCTTGAAAATGACGTCCCGAGTGGCAGAGTCTTGGGTCTCGAAGAAATTTTTGACGACCCGCAAATCAAGCACAACGCGTCGATTCTTGAGTTCAATCACCCGAGCGCAGGGAGATATCATCAAGCAAAGCCCGCGGCTCGATTCCACAAGACGCCACAGGATCCAATGAAAAGAATGCCGCCGCTTTTAGGCGAACACACCGAGGAGGTGCTGCTCGAAAAGGGTGTCAGCGCCGAAAGAATCGCACAATTGCGAGAGAAAGGTATCGTGCCCTGACGCTCCGAAGTGGCGCAAACAAGGATGAGCTGTTTTGAATTAAACGCGAATTGAGCCGTCAACTTCAGGAGAGATCTAAATGTCAGAAACATTTGGACATATTGTAGAGCAAACCAAAGAGGGGCTTGTCGAAACATTTCTTGCGGTCTGTTCCGTCATCGGAGTTTTTGTTTCGCTTACCTTGCTCTACCGGATTGCTTTTTTGGGATCTCCAGCGTCATTCATCCCCGTTGCCTCGGGTCTTCTTTTAATTCCCTTTGTTTATCTTTTCAGACAGAAACTCTCAACTACAACAAAATATGGCGTGCTCATAGCGCTTTGTGGCCTGGCGCTTATTGTGAGCCTCCAAAACCAAGGGCTATTGAGCCAAGCGCCATTGATCATCATCGTGATCGCGCTGCTTGCCGTGGACCTCTTGGAACCGAAGTATCATGGCGCTGTTATCGCGCTCACGATTATCACGATCTTCCTGAGCACGATCCCTCATTTCTTTTCGGTCTACGACCATTCCACACTTCTCAGTAATAACGTCGCAATCGTCAATCGAGCGCTCACAGTGGCATTCTTGACTTGGATCGCGTTAGCCAATCACGGAAAACTGATTGGTAAGGTGATGGAACTCGCGCACGGTATGGAGACCAAAAACCAGGAGCTCACAAACAGAAATCTCGAGCTACAGGCAGCCTTAGATCGCATCAAATTCTTAGAGGGGTTCCTAAGCGTGTGTGCTTGGTGCAAAAAAGTTAAGACCGATGAAGCGTCTGCAACTTGGATTGAGATGGAGGAGTTCCTGAAGCTTCAAATTCCCGAAGGACTCTCCCACGGTATGTGCCCAGATTGCCTAGAGGGCGCGCTCAAAGAGGAGAGCACGTAAGATTGTCCCAGCATTTTTTAGCTGCATTCGCCTAGTGATTCGAAAATCTGACGCTTTGTAGCCCGCCCCAAAAGTCAGCTATCCAAGGTTCTATACTGAATCGAGCCCTTTAGAATCGGGGCACGAATCCATTAACTGCATCCAATACGTTTTATCGACAAATGCATCCTCTCCGTCGATAGCGACGGGCCTACCTCTGGAACTTCATGATCTTAACCGTAGGATCCCGATCCTAATTCGAGTGTGTAGGTTCCTGCCATGGAAAAAGAAAAGGCGCCACTGCGTGTGGGCCTGATGGGCTTTGGTCAAATTGGCCGAATGATCTACCAGATCGCCGCCGACAGTGGCGACACGGAGATCGTCGCCATCGCGGATATTGGCGAGCCTCACATTCTGACTTACCTACTCAAGTCCGAGTCGGATACCCCCGAGGTATTTACACTCGACGGCAACTACCTCATAGGGCCAACCAGCCGAGCTCGCATGCTACAAACTGATGCCCCGAATGAGGTTCCCTGGGATGCCTTCGGCGTTGACCTCGTCATTGAGGCCACCGGTAAATTCAGGGCATCTCATGATTTAGAGCAACATCTTGAG
>JALRJG010000239.1 GCA_023261215.1 Pseudomonadales bacterium
GGGAATCTTGATTTGTGGTGAGTGGGTCACGTCGAAGCGCTCCGTCGATCAGGTTTCGTTAGCTTGCCTGCGCGTCTAGAAAATCTTGCGCGAAACGCTGCAAGACGCCGCCAGCACTGTAGATTGACACCTCCTCAGCGGTATCGAGACGACACTTCACATCAAAGCTCACTTCGGTGCCGTCCTTGCGTGTCATTCGAACCTTGAGCGTCGCGCCGGGCGATGGCACGCCCTCAACATCGAACGTTTCTGTGCCATCGATCGCAAACGTCTGTCGGTTAGCGCCGGCAATAAATTCAAGCGGAAGAACACCCATGCCGACAAGATTGGTGCGATGAATGCGTTCAAAGCCCTCCGCAATAATGGCTTCTACGCCCGCAAGCCGAACCCCTTTGGCGGCCCAGTCTCGACTCGACCCTTGGCCATAATCAGCGCCCGCGATGATGATCAGAGGCTGAGCTCGATCCATATAAGTTTCAATCGCTTCCCACATTCTGACCACCTGACCCTCTGGCTCTATTCGAGCGAGCGAGCCTTGCTTCACGGTGCCATCAACGATGGCCATCTCGTTGATCAACTTTGGGTTGGCAAACGTGGCTCTTTGCGCCGTAAGGTGATCTCCCCGGTGCGTCGCATAAGAATTGAAGTCTTCTTCAGGCAAACCCATTTTCGCCAAGTATTCTCCGGCCGCGCTGCTGGCCAGAATGGCGTTGGAGGGTGACAGATGATCCGTGGTGATGTTGTCCCCAAGCACCGCAAGCGGCCGCATGCCCTTCAAGGTGCGCTCGCCAGCCAGCGCGCCTTCCCAATAGGGCGGGCGCCGAATGTAAGTGCTCTGTGGTCGCCAATCATAGAGTGGGTCGGTGGCGTCGGTGGTGTCTTTGACTTTAATGAACATGGGCTCGTAAACGGCCGTGAACTGCTCGGGTTTCACGGACGCCTTGACCACTGAATCAATCTCTTCATCAGTGGGCCAAATGTCTTTCAAGGTAATTGCCTGGCCATTAGGACCCTCGCCTAAGACGTCTTGCTCGATATCGAATCGAACGCTGCCAGCAATCGCGTAGGCGATCACAAGCGGCGGAGACGCGAGAAACGCCTGCTTGGCGTAGGGATGGATCCGTCCATCAAAGTTTCGGTTACCGGACAGCACAGCGGTCGCGTAGAGATCTCTGTCGATCACTTCTTTTTGAATGACCGGATCAAGTGCACCGCTCATGCCATTACAGGTCGTGCATGCAAAGGCAACGATGCCAAAGCCCAGGGCCTCTAGCTCGGAGAGTAGGCCAGCTTCCTCGAGATAAAGTTGTACCGCCTTGGATCCGGGTGCGAGAGAGGTTTTCACCCAAGGCTTTCGGGTGAGACCCAAGGCATTGGCTTTCTTAGCTAGAAGGCCCGCCGCGATGACGTTTCTTGGATTGCTGGTGTTTGTGCAACTGGTGATGGCAGCGATGATGACCGCGCCGTCGGGCATTTGGCCGGCCGGCGCCTCGAAGGGTGCGGCAATCTCTGCTTTAGCCAAATCGCTGGTGGCGACTCGCTTGTGAGGATTCGACGGGCCCGCAATGTTTCGAACCACACTGGATAAATCGAACTCCAGGACGCGCTCATATTGCGCCCCAGTCATTTCTGAGGACCACAGGCCCATCGCCTTAGCGTAGGTTTCTACGAGCGACGTGTTTTCAGCACTTCGGCCGGTGAGTTTGAGGTATTCAATCGTCTTTTCGTCGATGTAAAACATGGCCGCTGTCGCGCCAAATTCGGGCGTCATGTTGGAAATCGTGGCTCGGTCACCCAAAGTCAGGGCATCAGCGCCCTCGCCGAAAAATTCGAGATAAGAAGAGACCACGCGCTGCGCTCGCAAGAATTCCGTGAGCGCAAGAACGATATCTGTTGCAGTTATGCCGGGTTGACGCTGACCTTTGAGGTGGACGCCAATGATGTCGGGGAGTCGCATGTAGGAGGCACGTCCTAGCATCACACTCTCTGCTTCAAGACCGCCCACTCCAATGGCGATGACACCGAGCGCATCCACGTGAGGGGTGTGGCTGTCGGTTCCAACCAGCGTGTCTGGGAATGCCACACCCCCCTCAGCATGCACCACGGGTGACATTCTTTCGAGGTTGATCTGATGCATGATGCCATTGCCCGGCGGAATGACATCGACATTTTCGAACGCGGTCTTCGTCCAGTTGATGAAATGAAACCGGTCGTCATTGCGGCGGTCCTCGATGGCGCGATTTTTCTCGAAGGCATCGGGTTCAAATCCCGCATGCTCGACGGCGAGAGAGTGATCGACGATGAGCTGTGTGGGAACCACCGGGTTCACCTGGGCCGGGTCACCCCCTTTTTCCGCAATCGCATCCCGCAGTCCTGCAAGATCGACCAACGCGGTTTGCCCGAGAATGTCATGACAGACCACTCGGGCAGGGAACCAGGGAAAATCGAGCTCACGTTTGCGCTCGATGATTTGTCGAAGACTGGCCTCCAGCGATGCGGCATCACATCGCCTCACCAGGTTTTCAGCGAGAACTTTCGCAGTATAGGGCAGGCCCGCATAAGCACCTGGCGAGAGCGTTTCAATGGCTTCGACTGCATCGTAGTAGTCGAGCTGAGTGCCTGGCAGCGGTTTTCTAAAATCTTCGTTCATCATGGTGCTGGTCCGTTCGATGCAGCCAATCACTTGTCGATCAGCGTTGCAGTGTCTTCTTTTGGAAAGTTATCGGGCGACGAGTGAGCCTAAGGCGCGAGTTGATGCCCTTGACGCTCATCCTTTGGGCAGTTAATCCGCCGCGTTGAGCCCTGGAAGGTCTGAGTCGCGCGTTCCGATGGGGGCCGATTTTACCCTAATCACTTAAGTCTCGCTTGCGTTTCACCCCTGAACTGACGGCCTGCCTTTCGAAAGCCGGGCCTCGGTTC
>JALRJG010000023.1 GCA_023261215.1 Pseudomonadales bacterium
TCCGCTTCTGATTTCCCGATCGTCACGGTCAGCGTCGCTGGCGAAGGGGTCGATGAGCGCACCATCTACCAAAGCGCTGAAGCGTTAAAACGAAAAATTGAGTCTATCCCAGGGGTGCTCGAAGCCAAGTTGACAGGTGCCCGAGAGGAAGTGCTAGAGGCCATCATCGATCCAGAACAACTGCAGCGGCTCGGTATTTCAACCGATGAGTTGCTGGGCGCACTAGGAAGAAACAACCGATTAATTGCGGCTGGAAGCGTTGACACGGGTCGCGGGCGTTTTGCGATCAAGATTCCCAGCGTGATCGACACCGCTGAAGACGTGCTGTCGGTGCCGCTGATTGCTAATGCGGATGGCGTGATCACGGTACGGGATGTGGTAACGCTCCGTCGGACCTTTAAAGATGCGTCAGGGTTTACCCGGGCTAACGGCGCGCCGGCTATGGCCATCGAGGTCAGTAAACGCAGCGGGACCAGCTTGATCGACGTTGTGGATCGAGTGAAAGAGGTGGTTGAGTCAGAAAAGCGGCGCTTACCCCAAGCGCTCGCGATCAATTATCTCGCTGATCAGGCACCCGAAACCCGAAGCCAGATCGAGACACTCCAGGGCAATATCTCAACAGCCATGTTTCTCGTGCTCACCGTGGTGGTCGCAGCCGTGGGGGTGCGCTCAGGACTCTTGGTGGCGTTTGGGATTCCGTTTTCGTTTCTGTTTGCCTTTATCTTTGTTAACGCGCTGGGGTACACCTACAACTTCATGGTCATGTTCGGCATGCTGCTAGGGCTGGGCATGCTGATCGATGGCGCCATTGTTGTTGTTGAACTCGCAGATCGAAATATGGTGAGTGGGATGCCTGCAGGGCAGGCCTACTTGAACGCGGCGAAGCGAATGTTCTGGCCCATTATCGCCTCGGTCGGCACGACGCTCGCCGCATTCTTACCATTGATGCTTTGGCCTGGAGTGACCGGGCAGTTTATGCGCTATTTGCCGGTCACCGTGTTCGCCGTGCTGGCAGGATCGCTGCTGTACGCCCTGATTTTCGCGCCCGTCCTTGGCGGCATTATTCGTCCTAAAACGGAGCGTCGCACGGATCCGCTGAAAGACGCTCGGGCTGGCATGAACTATGCCGCGCTGCCCGGACTGTTGGGTGTGTACGGCCGGGTCCTCATGCTCGTGACTGGGCGACCGATTGCCGTCCTGTTTGGAACAGTGGCCGTGCTGTATTTGATTGTCCGCGCCTACGGTGCGTCGGGTCTCGGGGCTCAGTTTTTCGTCGATGTTGAGCCCAGCTTTACGGGTGTCGCAGTGTCCGCGAAGGGTAACTATTCCGCTGAGGAAATTCGCGATTTGGTGACTGGCGTCGAGCGCCGGGTGATGGATGCCGGCGAGATAGAAAGTATTTACACCTCCGCAGGATCAGGGAGCGCCATTTCTGTGGGCAGTGGGAGAAGTGGTGATCAAATTGGCTCGATGTTTATCGAGTTAACCGACCGTCAAACCCGAACGCTAGATGGGTGGCGCGTGATTGAGGGGTTCCGTGATGCCATCGCTAGGATGCCAGGGTTGCGTGCAGAAATTCAGGAACAGGAACGGGGCCCGCCTGTCGGTAAAGACATTCAATTACAACTCCAAGCGGAGGACCTCGGCGTATTGGCCGCTGAGACACGCCGAGTGAGAGCCTACCTAGAAACCCTGCCAACCTTGAGAGACGTTGACGATACCGCGCCTGTGCCGGCGATTGAATGGGAGATGAATGTCGATCGCGAGAAAGCGGCCATGATGGGCGCAGACGTCGCGAGTGTTGGCTCAGCTGTTCAGCTCATGACGAATGGGGTGTTGATTGGGCGATTCAGGCCCGACGATGCGGAAGACGAAATTGACATTCGTTTGCGATATCCAGAAGACGCGCGCGGTTTTTCGAAACTGGACAGTCTAAGAGTCTCGACTCGAGAGGGCCAAAGCCCGATCAGTAGCTTCGTGACCCGCGAGGCACGCCCGAAGGTCAGCACGATCTTTCGGCAGGACGGACAGCGGATCATGTATGTGCGAGCGAATGTAGTGCCCGGCGCTTTGGTGGAACAAGAGGTGTCTGCCATCCAAACCTGGCTCAATCAGACACCGCTTGCCCCCGGCGTTCGAGCCGTATTTCGTGGTGCAAACGAGGAGCAGGCAAAGACCATGCAATTCATCAGCAGCGCCTTTAGTTTGGCGCTCTTGCTCATGGCATTGCTGCTCGTGACGCAGTTCAATAGTTTTTATCAGACCCTGTTGGTTTTATCGTCGGTACTCATGTCGACTGTGGGCGTCCTGCTTGGTTTGATGATCACACAGGATCCTTTTAGCGCCATCATGACCGGTGTCGGCATTGTGGCGCTAGCTGGCATCATCGTGAACAACAACATCGTGCTGATTGATACGTTTAACGAAGTGCGCGCGTTGCACCCGGGGTGGTCCCTTGCACAGGTGGCCACGCACACCGGTTGTTTGCGACTCAGACCTGTCTTTTTGACGACGTTCACCACTGGCTTCGGTCTACTGCCGATGGCGATGGGCGTTTCAATTGATTTAATCGGGCGGACGGTCGAGGTGGGCGGTCCGATCGCGTCCTTCTGGACGCAATTGGCGTCAGCCATTGTCTCTGGGCTCAGTTTTGCCACCGTGCTCACTTTGCTCGTCACGCCGGCGATGTTGGCGCTCCCGGAAGCGCTTCGCAGCGCGCGCCAGCGCTTGCCCTGGCGCCGGCGGCTCCCAGAGGCAGACCCCACCCAAGCCTAAGGTGTGGGATCGAACCCTAGCATCGCTTCGTCCCTATTTGAGTTGCCCATTGAAAAGACTTGTGCCCATGGGCCGGGTTGGCAGGTCGGCCTATACTGTGCAGGGTTTCCCCCAGGGGATAACGCGTAAGCTTGAGATCGATGATTGCGAGCTTAGGATCACATTGAGCGTTGCCCGAGGGCTGGCGACGCGTTTCAAGAGGCCTGTGAGAGGATAGAGCAATGAAAAATTTTGATGTTGTGGTTTGGGGTGCATCGGGCTTTACAGGCCGCCTTGTCGCTCAGTATTTGGCGGAGACGTACGGCATCGATGGCGAACTTCGGTGGGCGGTGGCAGGTCGAAGCGAGTCCAAGCTGCAAGACGTTGCTGCGAGCTGTGGCTTTGGTGGGGTCGCTATCCTCATCGCAGACAGCCACGATGAAGCGGCGATTCGACGCATCGCCGAGCAAACCACGGTCATCTGCTCCACCGTTGGGCCCTACGCGCTGTACGGCAGTCCGCTTGTTAAAATCTGCTCCGAGCTTGGCGTGCATTACTGTGATCTCACTGGTGAAGTGCAGTGGATGCGAGACATGATCGAGACGTATCACGCCACGGCTGAGGCCTCTGGGGCCAAGATCGTGCACACCTGTGGATTTGACAGTGTGCCCTCCGATCTTGGTGTTCATTTCTTGCAGAAGGCGTTTCAGTCGGAATACGAATGCTTCGCTGATACCGTGCACTATCGGATGATGCGGGCGAGTGGCGGCGCCAGTGGCGGCACGATTGCGAGCATGCTCAATATGCTCGCTGAAGCCGATAAAAACCCTTCGCTCGTCGACCTTCTTGCAGACGATTACAGCTTGAACCCCCCCAATAGCCAGCGTGGTCCTGACATGCCAGGCGATGACGTGTTTTTCTTTGATGAAACGTTGCGTCGCTGGGTTTCACCCTTTGTGATGGCTGCAATTAACACCCGCGTGGTTCGGCGCAGCCATGCTTTGCTCGGCAATCCTTACGGAGCGATCTTTCGCTATCAAGAGGGCACGGACTGTGGGCCTGGATTTAAAGGCTATGCTCGAGGCCTCGCCGCCTCTTTGCTCGGCAAGTTTGGCATGGGCCTGCTAGGCCTGAGGTGGGCGCGACGGATGATCACGCCGCTGTTGCCCAAGCCAGGTGAAGGGCCCGATGAGAAGGCGCGCAACGCAGGGTTTTTTGAAGTTCAGTTACACGGCAGACGGGCTGCCGACCCGAGCCAACGTCTCACGGTGCAGGTGACCGGGGATCGAGATCCTGGCTATGGGTCCACGGCCAAGATGATTGCCGAAGCGGCTGTCTGTTTGGCAAAAGACCCGCTGCCCGAGGGCGGTGGAATCTTAACCCCTTCGGTGAGCTTGGGTGATGCGTATGTGGATCGGCTAACGCAAAAAGCAGGTCTCACATTCACCGTCCTGGGTTGATTGTCAAAAGCCGTTTAGACCCCAGGCGGCTTCGGTTATGATGAGGCTCGTCTCCTAGCGCCGGTTCGTTTCATGACGTCGCCCTTCGTTCATCTGCGGGTCCACACCGAGTACTCCTTGGTTGATGGTACTGTGCGGGTGAAACCGTTGGTTGAGGCCGTGAACGCAATGGCCATGCCGGCCATCGGCGTGACCGATCACAGCAATCTCTTTGCTTTGGTCAAGTTCTATAAGGCGGCCATGGGGATTGGCGTTAAGCCAGTGGTCGGTTGTGACGTGTTTGTGACTGACCCCGCAACGAATGAGCCGCCAGAACTTCTGGTGCTTCTCGCTCAAAACGAACTCGGATACCGAAGATTAGGGAAGTTATTGTCCCTCGCATATGACTCCCCGAGGCAAGGCGAGCACGTGGTGCTGGATCTCGCGTGGCTAGAGGATGATAGCGAAGGCCTTATTGCGCTCTCTGGTGCGAATGAAGGGGGCGTCGGGCGAGCGATCGTGAACGGCCATGCGGCGTTGGCGCTGGAGAGGGCACGGCGCTGGGCTGAGATCTTTCCAGATCGATACTATTTAGAAGTGCAACGTCTTGGCCGACCTCAGGACGAGATTCAGGTGCAGGGTGCGCTTGAGATCGCCAGCCAGCTCGATATTCCATTGGTTGCCACCAACGATGTCCGTTTTCTACGCGAAGAGGATTTTGAAGCCCACGAGGTCCGGGTTTGCATCCACGAGGGGCGAACGCTCGATGATCCCCGACGAGTCCAGCGTTATACGCCCGAGCAATACCTCAAAACGCCCGAGCAAATGGCGGCGCTCTTCAGTGATTTACCCGAAGCCGTTGAAAACAGCCGACACATTGCCGTTCGATGCTCGCTTGAAATCACCTTAGGCCAATCCTTTCTGCCCGAGTACCCGGTGCCTGAGGGCATGACCATGGCCAGTTTTCTCGAGGCCACCGCGGCTCGAGGTCTGGATGCTCGGTTAGAGCAGATCGCAGCAAAGGGTGAAACGGTGGATGCCTCGATGAGGGACCGCTACGAGGCGCGCCTCCAATTCGAATTGGGCGTGATTAATTCGATGGGATTTCCAGGTTACTTCCTAATCGTGATGGAATTTATTCAGTGGGCCAAAGACCATGATATCCCCGTGGGACCGGGGCGCGGGTCTGGTGCAGGCTCTCTCGTCGCTTACGCTCTTAAGATCACGGATGTCGATCCTCTAGAGTATGACCTACTGTTCGAACGATTCTTGAATCCCGAGCGGGTTTCACTGCCGGATTTCGATATTGATTTTTGCATGGACGGGCGGGATCGCGTCATCCAGCACGTGACTGAGCGTTATGGTGCAGGGGCTGTATCGCAGATCATTACCTTCGGCACGATGGCAGCCAAGGCTGTGGTGAGGGACGTAGCGAGAGTGCAAGGGAAAGCTTACGGCCTAGCCGACAAGTTATCGAAGTTGATTCCGTTTGAGCCCGGCATGACCTTGCATAAAGCACTTGAACAAGAACCCCTCCTCGGAGAATTTATCGACTCCAGCGAGGAAGCTCAGGAAATTATGGACATGGCGTTCAGTCTTGAAGGACTGTCGCGCAATGTGGGACGTCACGCAGGGGGTGTCGTCATCGCGCCAACCGTGCTGACAGATTTTTCGCCCACCTATCGAGATAGTCCAGAAAGCGGGCTCATGACACAGTTCGATATGACCGATGTTGAGCAAGCGGGCCTTGTGAAATTCGATTTTTTGGGTCTCAGGACGTTGACCATCATCGATCAAGCTGTGAAGAGCATTAATGCGCGACACGCTGCAACCGGAGATCCGCTGGTTGATATCAACGCCCTTGAACTTGAGGATCCTGCGATCTACCAAGACCTTCAAGCGGCACGAACCACCGCGGTGTTTCAGCTTGAGTCTCGAGGTATGAAGGACCTGATGAAGCGGGTGAAGCCCAGTCGTTTCGCAGATATCGTTGCTTTGGTGGCGCTTTTCCGGCCGGGTCCGCTGCAGCTGGCCGACGACTTTATTCGCCGCAAGCATGGCTTAGACGAAGTCGACTACCTGCATCCCTCGTTGCAACCGGTGCTGGCTGATACCTATGGCGTGATGTTGTATCAGGAACAGGTCATGCAGATCGCGCAGATATTGGCGGGTTACTCGTTGGCCGATGCGGATTTGCTGCGTCGAGCCATGGGAAAGAAGAAACCGGAGGAGATGGCCAAACAACGAGAGGTGTTCGTTGCTGGAGCGCTTCGTAACGAGGTTGACGAACGCAAGGCTGGGCATATCTTTGACTTGATGGAAAAGTTTGCGGGCTATGGATTTAACAAGCCTCACTCCGTCTGCTATGCGCTGTTGGCCTATCAAACGGCATGGTTAAAGCATTATCACCCCGCAGATTTCATGGCGGCGGTCATGTCGGCGGATATGCAAAACACCGACAAAATTGTCATCAATATAGAAGAGAGCCGTGAACTCGGTCTTGAAATTGCGCCCCCGGATGTGAATGTGGGAGCGTATCGGTTTGTGGCAAGCCGACCAGGCACGGTGGTTTACGGTTTAGGCGCCATCAAGGGCTTGGGCGAGGGCGCGATTCAGAATCTTGTGGACGAGCGCCTCGCGAGCGGGGTCTACACGGACCTTTTTGATCTTTGTCGGCGGGTGGATACCCGTCGGCTGAATAAGCGGGCGCTGGAGGCGCTCGTCGGTGCGGGCGCATTGGATTCGCTTGTGAATCAGTCAGCGATCGCGGCGATGAGCGATGCGGATGCCAGAGATCAAAAACGCGCCCATTTGGACGCTTACTTGGATCAAGCCGTCCAGGTCGCAGAACAAGAGTCGAGGAACGCTGAAACAGGGCTGTCAGATCTGTTTGGGGATATCCAAAGTGGCGCGCAAGATGTTTCGAGTTTCAAGGTGGACGCCAAAGTTCAACCGCTTTCGATGCAAAAGCGCTTGACCCGAGAAAAGGAGGCGCTGGGGCTCTACCTCACAGGGCACCCGATTGATGTTTACCGCAATGAGATGCGGCATCTCGCGGGGACGCGCATTTCAGATCTGCGCCCAAGAGATGGGGAACAACGGTTCGCTGGTTGGGTGATTGGTCTACGCAGCCTCAAGACGCAACGAGGCAGTATCTTCTTCGTTACCTTGGACGACCGATCGGGACGGATTGAGGTGAGCGTGGCCAACGATGTCTTGGACCGCCATCGTGACAAATTGGTCAAAGATACCTTGATCATTGTGTCCGGGCAGGTGGCCCAGGACGAATATTCTGGGGGTGTCAGAGTAAGGGCCAATCAGCTCATGACGCTGACCGAAGCGCGAGGCCGCGCCATTCAAGGGGTGTGTCTGCAGTTGAGCGCTGAGGGGTTTGATGATCAGTGGACCGACCAATTGGCTGCCCTTTTGAAGTCTCATCAGGGCGATCCGGCCGCGCTCTGCCCGATCTTTATCGAGTATGAAGCGAAGACTGTCGGCGCGCGGCTGAGGCTGGGTGACGCCTGGCGCGTGGTGCCCAATGATGATTTGATCGCAGATCTCAGGCAGCGTTTTGGTCGCGATCATGTGCGCCTGGATTATGACTGGTCGTCTGCAGCCTCATGATTGGACTACCAGGGTCCTGGTAGACCATCGCGACGCGCTATTTGATCCTTCGGTCCATCGTTGGGTGGTTGGGCTAAGCGGGGGGCTTGATTCTTCCTCACTGTTGCATTTTCTCGCCAATCTGCCAGATCGACCGCCGATGAAAGGACTCTATGTTGATCATGGACTCCATTCAGCGTCCGCCGATTGGGCTGATACGACGCGGGCACAGTGCGAAGATCTGGAGATTGAGCACCAGGTCGTCAAGGTCACCGTGGGTGCTGAAGGCTCACTTGAGACGGCGGCAAGGGAAGCCCGATATGCGGCATTTTCGGGCGCATTGAGGTTCGGAGATCTCCTGCTCTTGGGGCACCACGGGGATGACCAAGCTGAAACCTTATTACTCAACCTCTTCAGGGGAAGTGATCAGTTCGGACGATTGGCAATGCCCGCAGAGCGGCCCCTAGGTCTCGCGCGATTACTGCGCCCGCTGCTTGGCGTCTCACGGGTCGAATTGGCAGCCTACGCATCGCAAAACGGTCTCCAGTGGATTGAGGATCCCAGCAACCAGGATCAGATGCACGATCGGAACTATTTGAGGCATGCGGTATTACCTCTGCTTGATCAAAGATTCAGCAATTGGCGAAGGCGCGCATTGATTGGCGAACGCAGGGATCAATCAGTGAGATCGGCATTGACGGATCAGGCCGAGCGCGATCTACTCGCTCTTGCAAGCGGCCATGGCGTTCAAGCCCAGGGGTTATCGCGACTTTCCTATGAGCGACAGGTGCAGGTGTTGCGAGTCCTCATAGGGCGATCCGAGGCGCCTCAGCCCAGTCGGCAAGCAATCGAAGTGTTTCTTCAACAAATCGAAAGCGCGCGCCCTGATGCCAATGTCCAACTGCAACTCGGGCCCTTCGTCATGCGCTTGGATCGCAGTTACTTGTACGTCATCGAGACCGAGGCCGAACCTTTTTGGCAGCCCAGTGAATGGCAACTGGATGAACGATTTCGGCGTAGAGGACACCTGATTCTCTTGAAGCACCGATGTCTTGGTGGATTGCGCGTACCGCTAGATCGGTTTCGCTTGGCCCCGCTGGGGCAAGGTCAAAAGATCGTTAAGCGCCAACGATTAGATATCCGGGAGCAACTTCGCGCAGCGGGCGTACCCGCTTGGCTGCGAGATCGCGTACCGGTGCTGATGGACGAGGACAAGGTCGTTTTAGTCCCAGCGGTGCCTCCCTGGTTCGATGTGCCGTTGGTGGCCGATGCGTGTTCGGTGGGGCTGCACGCCAACGGCTGGGCCTTGTCTGTCATTCAGTCGTCGATGTCGACTTGACCCTAGGAATTTCTCGCCTCGAGCGTTTAAGTTATTGAGCGACCGCAGGTTCGATGTTAGTCTTTAACCCCATCTTGGTTGACGCCCCGTCAACCTTTAAAAGATGGATTCTTTATGGCTCGCTTAATCTTTGTCACCGGCGGTGTGGTGTCCTCGCTTGGGAAAGGGATCACTGCTGCGTCCCTGGGTGCAGTCCTTGTGGCCCGCGGTCTCAAGGTCACCATGCAGAAGCTTGATCCTTATATCAATGTGGACCCTGGAACCATGAGCCCGCTTCAGCATGGCGAGGTATTTGTTACGGCCGATGGGACTGAAACGGATCTCGATCTGGGTCATTACGAGCGATTTGTTCAAACGAAAATGACCCGGCGGAACAATCTCACCACGGGCAGAATCTATGCTGATGTCATCGCCAAAGAGCGACGTGGCGACTATTTGGGCGCCACCATTCAGGTCATACCGCACATAACGGATGAGATTAAATCAAGAATTCTCGACGTTGCTGAAGGCTTTGATGTCGCGATCATAGAAATTGGCGGCACGGTCGGTGATATCGAATCTCAGCCCTTTTTGGAAGCCGCCAGGCAATTACGGTTTGAGTTGGGCAGCCGAGAGGCTTTGCTGATGCATCTGACTTTGGTGCCCTACATCGCCACAGCGGGTGAAACCAAAACCAAACCCACCCAACATTCAGTCAAAGAACTCAGGTCCATTGGCATGCAGCCGGATGTGCTGATCGTGCGATCTGATCATGAGATTCCTCGCTCGGCACGAGACAAGATTGCGCTTTTTACCAATGTGGAACCGGATGCCGTGATTCCACTCCAGGATGTGGATTCGATCTATGCCATCCCGTCAGTCCTGGCAGACGAGGGCTTAGATGAAATTGTGGTACGAAAACTCGGCTTTGACTTACCCAAAGCGGACCTTTCGGATTGGCAAAGTGTGCTCGAGTCCCAGCAGCATCCCAAGAATAAGATCCACCTGAAGATGGTCGGTAAGTACATGGATTTGCTGGATGCCTATAAGTCGCTTTCCGAGGCATTGACTCACGCGGGCATCCATACGGGGACCGCGGTCGATATTGATTTTGTCGACTCGACTCGGGTTGAGGATGAAGGCCTAGGTATTCTTGCGGGTGCCGACGCGATTTTGGTCCCCGGCGGCTTTGGCGGTCGGGGCTTTGAAGGCAAGATCAAGGCGGCGACGTATGCGCGAGAACAGCGCATCCCGTACCTTGGCATTTGCTACGGGCTTCATGCGGCGATTATCGATATTGCAAGAAACTGCGCTTCGCTTGAGGGTGCAAACAGCACGGAAGTTGATCCGGCAACACCGCATCCCATTATCGGGCTCATCACGGAATGGAAAACAGCTGAGGGCCAAGTTCAGGTCCGTACGCAGGATTCAGATCTAGGGGGCACGATGCGCATGGGTGAGCAAGAGTGTTTGCTCAAAGAAGGATCGGTGTCTCGGGCAGTTTACGGCACAGCAACGGTCAAGGAGCGGCATCGGCATCGATATGAGGTGAATCCTCACTACGTTGAAGCGTTGGAATCGGTCGGCCTCAGAGTGGCTGGGCGGTCGATGGATGAAGCGTTAGTCGAGATGATCGAGTTCGTCGATCACCCATGGTTCGTCGCGTGCCAGTTCCATCCAGAGTTCACCTCAACCCCTAGGGGCGGCCACCCCCTATTTAAGGCCTTTATTGAAGCCGCGCTCGAGTATCACAGTGCAGTAGAGGGTATCGAGAGCAAACAAACGGCCTGAGTGGGGTCGAGTGCAGTCCAACATGGTGCGCGAGCCAATCTAGAGGATCAATGCATGATCAAGACGATGGACCTGTGTGGCTATTCGGTCACGGATACGTCGCCCTTTTTTCTGATTGCTGGGCCCTGTGTCATTGAGTCAGAAGAGATGACCATGAGAACCGCGGAGGCTCT
>JALRJG010000240.1 GCA_023261215.1 Pseudomonadales bacterium
CGCTTGGCCGGCGTCTTCAAATCCTGCTTTTAAGTTGGCCCTTGGGTCAGTGGACAACGCAACCAGCATCTTATTCATCTGATCAATCTCAGCGGATTGATCTTTTTCAACATCGTTCACAAATTCGTACAAGACAGGATCATAGGCTGCGCCAGGCTGATCGAGGAGATGCTCCACCATGTCCAAGGCGCCTTCGTGATGCGCAATCATCAGCTTCATAAACAAGCGGTCAAACGCGACCCCTTCGGAGGTGCGCAACTGATCCAGCTCTTCCTTGGAGGCCATTCCCGCCATATCGTGTGACACGTGCATCGCGTGCGCATCTTGGGGTTGGGGCACGCGTTCGCCACGATCTGAAAGCCACCCCGCCATAAACTGTATTTCATCTGCTTGCGAGGTCATGATTCGGCCAGCGATCTCCAACACCTTTTCACTGTTGGTTCGTGTCTCAGCCATCTCCGCCATCAAGACCGCTTGCTGGTGATGGGGAATCATGTCTTGCATAAAACTCACGTCGTCTGGCGAGTAGCTCGTATTCGCGATATCAATTGCAGCCTCAGCACTGAGTTCTTGGACACCCTGACCTGGTGCACCCGGCAAAATAATAGGAACCGCAAAGACCATCTGAGCGCCTGCCATCAAACTGACGATGAGCAAAACCAGAGCATGACGTTGTTTCATTGTTCTATCCTTTCCATTGATTGCATCGCCGCAGCAGGGGCGTAGGGGAAACCCGCGCGTCTAAATGCGCGGCTATGATGCGCTTTCGACCCATCTGCGCTTTCGACCCATCTGCGCTTTCGAAACAACGCAAGCGCCTACTGCGGCAACCGCGAACGCCGCGGTGTGCCCAATCCAAATATTCCGGTTTTAACGACTTGCTTCAACCAGTCTAGTTCAAATCCCCACGCGCAAGGAACATAGCCTTGTTCACATCAGCATGAGAAGCTGAGCACTCAATTGTCATCGATCCCAATCGAACAAAGGATCAATCTCATGAACACTCGAGTTAGGCCCCAAACCGCCAAACGCCATCAAAACGGTAGGCAAATCAACGACTCCCGCCAGCAGCTGCGCTTACTGAGACGCGACTCGTGCGTGATTGCGCTTGCAGTTGCCACTTCGATTGGCGCATTTTCAAGTGTTCTCGCAGATGAAGATCGAGGAGGCTGTATTCAAGCGGACTACCTGCTTAGCGGCCAAGCCATCTACACGGCAGACATCAAACGCCCTGTCGCGAAAACGGTTGGCGTACTCAAAGACAGGATCACTCTCGTCAGTCTGAAAGAGGCGAGTGCTGTGGAAACTTGCGAGCCCGCGAGGCGAATTCACGTTAGCGAGGGCACCATATTTCCTGGGTTTACCGACGCCCACCAGCATCTCGAGGGTGTCGGTCGGCGAACGAAGACACTGAGCTTATTCGGACTCACGACGCTCGCAGACACGGTGTCTGAAATCAGGACTTGGGCATCCAGGACTCAGCCTGGCGATTGGATTCTGGGCCGAGGCTGGATCGAGCGAGAGTGGACCGACGATCAGCGTTTTCTAACAAAACACGATGTGGATCCGTTCACATTGAGCAAACCGCTTTTCCTGCCGCGTGCAGACGGCGTTTCTGCGCTTGTTAATTCAGAAGCTTTGAGGCGAGCGAATGTCACAAACAGCACACCTGACCCGGAGGGCGGACGCTTTGAACGAGACCCATCGGGCGAACTCACGGGCTATGTACTTGGCAACGCCATGCAGGTGTTCAGATCGATCATCCCCGATGATTCAGATGACTATTTAAAGAACAACTTGTTGCAAGGACTAAAAGCCAACGCCGCCCTTGGATGGACGCAAACCCAAGATGCTGGCATGAGCTATCGGTTGGTTGATCTACTCAAAGAGATCCATGAAGAAGGCAACATGGCGCACCGAGTGTATGTTGCAGTGCCTGTATCCGAAGCCGAGTCGCGCTTCCGTCGAGGCAGAGAAAAAACCGACGATGATTTCCTGGATGTCAGAGGCATCAAGGTGTTTATTGATGGCACGCTTGGCTCTCGCGGCGCCGCCTTAATCGAGCACTACAGTGACGGTGACCACAATGGCTTCATGGATCGAACGCCCAAAGCTACGCTTATGCCGATCCTACGACGTGCACTCAAAGAAGGGGTTCAGATTGAGACCCATGTCATTGGCGATCGCGCCGTTCGGTCACTCCTAGACTGGTACGAGGCCGCCTTCCAATCTGTGCCATCGTCCGGCTGGGCGCAACAGGATGTTCGATGGCGTCTCGAGCATGCACAGATCATTCAGCCTGAGGATCAAGCGCGCTTTGTTGCCTTAAACGTGATCCCCTCCATGCAACCGAGTCACGGTATCGGTGATTTGAACTTTGCACCGGATCGCCTTGGACCCCATCGACTCAAATTCGCCTATCCCTGGCGTGATCTGACCAACCTAGGGCTGAGAATTCTTGGTGGATCCGATGCACCTGTGGAGTTAGGGGATCCGCGGATCGAGTTCTACGCAGCCGTCGAACGCAAACGGCTCGATGGCTCATCCGGATCGGGTTGGCATCCCGAACAGGCAGTTTCAAGAGAGACTGCGCTTAACATGTTCACACTTTGGCCAGCGTATGGCGCATTCCAGGAACACCTTCGCGGCTCGATCGAAGTGGGGAAGTACGCCGACTTCACAATTTTTAATGCTGACCTCATGACCATCCCCGCACCCGAAATTCTTGGGGCAGAAGTGCTGATGACCATCGTCGGCGGCAACATCATGTTCCAGAAAGGCAAGGCGCCTGCCGAAGCGGTGTTGCACGATGCCAACTAAGCATCCATCACTTCCACATCAAGCAAGCCGGGGTCATCAATACGCGGATCTGAACCCCCTGTAACACCCGCTCCCGAGCTCGAACAACCACCGAGGACG
>JALRJG010000241.1 GCA_023261215.1 Pseudomonadales bacterium
GGTCAACGTTATTTCGATGTTGACGCCTTTTCCGACGAGTCCAATTCGCGCGAGTCGTCACCGCTTTATCTGTCGGTCGAGTGGCAACCTCGAACGAGATGGCAGGCTGGTGCACAAGTGGAATGGCGCGCCGGGGCGTCCAGCCCAATAAATCAATACTTCGATCTATCGCTCCTGTGGGGTGAGCGCGGGCGCTTTACCCTGCAGCACGTCAACAGAGCCAGGGCGTATGGCAGTTGGGCCGGCACCCGTGCCGAGCGTGTGATGTTGAGCCAGATTGCGACGCGCGTGCCCATCGCCCGTGATTGGAGTCTTATTGGCATGTGGAGCCGAAACCACGAACTCAACCGTCAAGTTGAGCGCATTGCAGGTCTGGAAATGGACGGCTGCTGTGTTCGTTTATCGTTCGCCTATCGTCGATTCAGTGACCCGAAATTGGGGTTAGATGAGTCAGCGAAAAACTTCTACTTCATTGAAGAGTCCCGCTCGGGCGTCTTCCTCGAGGTTGAATTAAAAGGCCTGAGTAGTTTCGGAAACGGCATCGGCAAGGTGCTTTCTCGATCGTTCCCTGCCTTTTAATCCAACGCTTTAAGAAGGATCTTTGCAAAATCAGACCACCGAGCCTGGTTGCATCCATCAATTGTGATGACAAAGCCCTTCTCAAGCCAAGACTCACTCACAACGCGTGCTCACAGACTTGAGAGGGCGACCGTGTGGCTAGGCTCGGGGCTAGAGACGCTTTACCACTTTTGGGCTTGCATCACTTACAATAGGTCGCACTGACCATCACGAGAACGCTATGTTTTTCCGCTCTTTAATCCTTTGTTTCTCGAGCCTCATCATCGCATTGTCATGCGCCTCTTTGACTGCGGCGCCTATCGTTATGGATGAAATCGCAGCGATCGTTGATGAAGACGTGGTCACACGCTCGGAGATCGATAACCGCTTAAAGACAATTAAAGCGCAGGCTAAAAATCCGGCCGCCCTGCCCTCGGATCGTATCCTGCGAGAGCAAATCGTCGAGCGGCTCATCATCGAAAAGTTGCAGCTACAAGTGGCTCGCCGAGCGGGCGTTCGCGTGAGCGATGCCGAACTCAATGACGCTATGAAGCGAATTGCCGAGCAAAATCAACTCACCCTCGAAAGCTTCCGGCGCGCGCTTGAACAAGATGGGCTCTCCTACAACGACATGCGCCAACAAGTGGAGCAGGAGATTATTATCGGTCGAGTGCAACAAGGCATCATGAACTCACGGATCGAGATCAGCACCGATGAAATTGAAGACTTTCTCGCAACAGACGCGGGCCAGGAGCTCACAGCGGACGAATACCGGATCGGCCACATCCTGATTCCGATTGGCAGCGACCCCTCAAGGGAATCCATCGCCCAGGCCAAGTCGGAAGCAGAGGCCGTGGTGGCGGCGCTTCAATCCGGTGAGAACTTTCAGTCATTGGCCATGGAAAAATCAGCTGGCCAGAATGCACTTGAAGGCGGTGACTTGGGATGGCGCAAGCCCAACGCGCTGCCCACACTCTTCGCTGATATTGCCGTTGATATGAAGGTAGAAGACATCCGGGGGCCCATTCGTAGCAGTAGCGGTTTTCATGTCATCAAATTACTCCAACGCCGAGGTGCGACCGCTGAGGGTTTGATCAATCAAACGAGGGTGCGACACATCCTGATTAAACCCAATGAAATCCGCAGCCTCGAAGAAGCGCGTCAACTCGCGGAAGATCTCAGAGCGGAAATTATAGACGGTCGGGAATTCGGTGAAGTCGCCCGACTTTACTCGGAAGATCCCGGCTCGGCGCTAAGCGGCGGCGACTTGGGTTGGAATACGGGCGGTGAATTTGTCCCAGCCTTTGAGTCGATGATGCGTGCTACTGCCGAAGGCGAGTTGAGCCCGGTGTTTCAAAGCAACTATGGCTTCCATTTTTTAGAGGTTACGGGGCAGCGCGTCGAGGACTTCAGTGATCTGTTTAAGCGCAATCAGGTCGAGAACTAT
This sequence comes from Pseudomonadales bacterium, assembly GCA_023261215.1. Classification (GTDB taxonomy): domain Bacteria; phylum Pseudomonadota; class Gammaproteobacteria; order Pseudomonadales; family Azotimanducaceae; genus UBA9926. The sequence goes on from JALRJG010000241.1 coordinate 2,006, forward strand.
TTGCGCAGCCAATCATTCGAAGAAGAGGTCGACAACTGGGTTCGAGAAATTCGAGAGGACGCTTTTGTCGAAGTCAGAATCTAGACCAATCATTGTCATCACCCCTGGTGAACCGGCGGGCATCGGTCCCGATATTTGCTTAAAAGCAGAGCCACAACTTCCCAAGGATCTCAATCGAATCTACGTCAGCGACCCCCAAGTTTTGGCTGACAGAGCCAGCCACCTGGGTTTCGATGCTGCTATTCATCCGATCGCATCGGTTGATGAGGCAATTCCAGACGCCATGAACGTCCTGACCGTACCCTGCGAGCAACCCGTAACCATCGGCGCTATTTCCCCCGCCACGGCGCCGCACGTTCTGTCCTGTCTAGAGACCGCTTTTGATCTGTGCGCCCTCGGACAGGCGGCGGGTTGGGTTACGGGCCCAGTCAATAAAGCTGCGCTGAGTGATGCGGGCCTACCCTTCACGGGGCACACAGAGTGGATCGCAAACCGAGCCAACGTACCAAGGGTGGTCATGATGCTGGTTGCGGGCACCTTCCGGGTGGCCCTGGTAACGACTCATTTGCCACTCCGAGCAGTCGCCGACGCCATCACATTCGCGCGCGTGGAGGAGACACTTCGAATCACCCATCAAAACCTCATGAAGCAGTTCAAGGTATCGGCGCCACGGCTGGGAATATGCGGATTAAACCCACACGCTGGCGAGGGTGGCCATCTAGGTCGAGAAGAAATTGAGATCCTGACGCCGGTTATTGAGAAACTGCGCTCTGAGGGCATCTCCGTGTCCGACCCGCTTCCCGCAGATACGTTACTTACCCCGGAGCGAATCCAACGTTTCGACGCCATCGTGGCGATGTATCACGATCAGGGGTTACCGACGCTTAAG
>JALRJG010000242.1 GCA_023261215.1 Pseudomonadales bacterium
CCTTTCGCCTTCAGCACATCTATCATGGATAGGAGCTCTGATTCTGGCAAAATACCCTCAGCGGGCCTGAGGCCAATCCCATCATGCGAGGTCACGAAGTTGAGGTATGCCGTGCCATCTTGCGCTGGCGGCATACTCATCATCCACTGATTCAGATATCTAGATTGTCCAAATGTCACCGCATGCAACACGAGCGGTGGCAGCGTGAAGTTGTAAATCCAATGGGCCTCATTGGCGTTGCCAAAATACGATAAGTTCTCTCGATTAGGCAGATTCGTCTCAGTGATCAGCACCGCGTCAGGCGCTCGATGCTCGAGAAGCGTTCGCAGCAACCTAATAATTTCGTGGGTTTGCGGTTGATTCACGCAGCCCGTGCCACGTGTTTTCCAAATATATGCGACCGCGTCCAACCGAAATATGCTCACGCCTTGATCGAGATAGAAGGCCAGAATGCCAATCATCTCCAACAACACCTCGGGGTTTGCGTAGTTCAAGTCGACTTGATCGTGACTGAATGTGCACCAAACGAGCGCCTCTCCAGTCGCGGTCCGGGTTTTCTTGAAGAGTGGAGAGGATCGTGGCCGAACGACTTGCGATACATCCTCATTTTCAGAGGCCTCGATGAAGTAGTACGCACCCGGGGAATTGCCCTCTGTGAACTGCTGAAACCATTGGCTTCTCGCCGAGCAGTGATTCATCACTAAATCACCCATCAGACGATAGCGCTCTGCAAACCGAGCGACATCACTCCAGTCGCCCAGACTTTCGTTCACTTGACGGTAATTGATGACAGAAAACCCATCGTCCGAGCTGTAAGGGAAGAACGGCAGCAAGTGAACCGTAGAAAAGAGCCCTTCGGTTCGCGCCTCAAGGACTCGAGCCAACGTCTGAAGTGGTGCCTCACTCTGCGAGACCACGCTATCGCCGTAACAGATGATCAACGCATCTTGTTCAGACCATGCATTTCGATGTCCTGCTGGCTCTTCAATTCGGCCCCGGTAACCCATGAGCTGAATGCAACGCCTGGCTAAGGCTCGGCAGTCCTCTTCTGGGTAGATGGCGACAAGATGATCAATCACTCGCTCGGTGAGCGCAGATAAGGGGTCAAGCTGCACGCGCGGTTCCGTAATCCCTTTGATCGAGCGCCACCGCTTCTTTTAATTGATGTAAGACATCGGGAACCGCACTCATCACGCGAGTCCAGTGTGGCACGAACGGCTGATCCATGGGGCGAGTTAGAAATGCATCACCGGCTTTAATAAGATTTTCAGCGAACAGTTCAACAATTTGTTCTTCGGCATGAAGGTCTAACTTGAGGCCGTTCATCTCAGCGTCGCAGCGATAACTGTCGATGAGGTCCAGTGCCACTCGCAGGTAAGTCGCCTTAATGGTGCGAAATCCTTCCTGGCTAAACGTCACGCCGTCGGTTGCGAGCTTTCTGAACAAGGCTTTGGCGATATCGATTGACATTCTGGACAGACCACCCTGATCGTTGTCCTTTGAGACTTTTTGATGCTTGTGATCATAGATATCTGCGATCTCGACCTGACAGATACGACGGGTCGAATAGTTGCGCAACATTTCGACCAAGACGCCGACCTCCAACCCCCAGTCACTCGGGATCCTGAGTCCTTTCATCGCATCCCTGCGCATGGAGAATTCGCCGGCCAGGGGATACCGAAAGCTGTCAAGAAAGGTTAGATATTCGTGATGACTCGGATCGAGACTGTGTTTAAGTGCCCGCACGAGTGGCGTCACGAGGAGCCTGGATACACGCCCCCCTAGGGTCTCGTTCCCCACCCTTGCGTAAAAACCCTTGCTAAATTGAAAGCGAAAACTCGGATTGGCCACCGGATAAATTAGCTTGGCAAGCATGGACCGATCATATGTCTTGATATCGCAATCATGTAACGCGACCGCTTCAATATCTGGGTTAGCGAGTGTGTAGCCCATGCAGTACCAGACGTTTCGTCCCTTACCCAATTCGGTCGGCGCGACCCCCGCGCGACTCAGTTGGTCATGGATTGATTTCAATCGAGGCCCATCGTTCCAGAGCACATTCACGCGTTGCGGCAATTGCTTAAAAAACGAAAGCGCATGCCGATACTGTGTTTCTGTCGCCTGATCGAGGCCAATCGTGATGCTATTCAGATAGTTCACTGATTTGAGCTCCTTCACGATGTGATGCAAGGCGGGCTGCTCGAGTTCGCTATATAGCGACGGCAAGATCAGCGCCATCGGTCTAACGGCTGAAAATGCTTGGAGTTCAGCCTCGATTGCTTCGATCGAACGCTGAGTGATGTTATGCAGTGTTGTCACTGCGCCATGTTGAAAACTGTCGGCCATGGGCTCCTTCCTTACTGGGATGGGGTTTAATTGCGACCCAACTTAAATAAATCATCCGCGGACAAGTTGATGTCATGCCAAGTCGCCCGCTGCCTCAATGTTCTGTACTGTTCCGTCACTGAAATCGAAGAGGGACTCGCATGCTTCTTGGAGAGCCAACCGATGGCATTCGCCACTCCCTCAACCCAGCCCTGCGGCGCCTCACTTTCTGTCTGAAAGACTTTGGCTGATTGAGGTTGAACCTGGTGTAGCCCCCCCCTTTTCACCACGACGGCCACATCCGTTGCCTCTAACATGCGTTGATCGTTGGGCGCATCGCCCAAGCCAATCACCGTCAACTGAGACGCAACGGGTTCGCTGAACGCACGTTTTACGATATCGAGCGCGGTGCTCTTATCGTGGCGCCCTTGCAGCGTTTTAAACCGCGCGCCGGATTCAATACGAAACCCAAATTCGAACGCTTTGGTCTCGATGTGAAGGTAGTGATTAGCCTCAAGCAGCAAGGGTAAGGAGAACTGCCTCGCCCGGGCTGCCTCCAGGACTTC
>JALRJG010000243.1 GCA_023261215.1 Pseudomonadales bacterium
GGTCATCAGAATCGCTGGCAAAAGACTCAGCGTGGTCATCACCAGCAGGATCTGCAGGCTGGTGGAATAGGTGGCGCTGCCGTCCGCCCCTGGCTGCATGGTCACGAGCTTCAACGCCTGCTCCGCGGCAAAGACCGAATCGGGCGCAAGCCCTGCTAAAACCACCAAACCTATCTTTACCCAGCGAATCATGAGGAGGCCGCCTCCGTCTTCTTCGACGTCAATCGGCCCAGCCAGTCCGCGGCCAACACACTGCCAGCGCTCAAGTTGCCGGTGTGTTGTTCGGTGATGAGCGGTTCCTCGAGCGCCATAATTTGGCTCACGTGACCCGGCGCCACCCCAAGCACCACTTGTTGCTCGCCAATTTGAACCAGGACCAAGCGCTCGCGTTGGCTCAGTGCCAAGCTGGTTAAGACCTTAAAAGGCACGGCGCTCGCAGGCCCAACCTGGCCGTAACGCTTCACCGCAAAGGAAAGAATAAAAATCAGCGCGATCACCACTGCCAAACCAAAAAACATCTGACCGAGGTAGCTGCCAGAGAGCGGTTCTTGGAAAGACTCTGCGGCCTTGACACCGCTCGCCGCGATGCCAGAAAAAAATAGAGTCATGATTAGAAGCGAGGCGCGCATGGGGTCTTACTTCAGCCGCTTAACGCGTTCAGTGGGGCTCACGATTTCAGTGAATCGAATCCCGAATTTGTCATCAACCACAACCACTTCGCCTTGGGCGATCAAAGTGCCGTTGACGAGCACATCATGGGCTTGACCAACCAATCGATCCAGCGGCACCACAGACCCCTGACCGAGACTCAAGAGTTCCTTGATGGGTAGAGACACTCGCCCGATTTCCACGGTGACGTTGACCGGCACATCGAGCAACGCATCGAGATTCGCTTCTCGATGGCCACCCGCGCCCGGATCAGGCGTCACTGCCGGCTGATCCACCGTTTGAGCTTCTGTATTTTCTTCTGACATGACGTCTGTCCTCTTCCTGACGCGCGTTAATTCGTTAAAGCAGATCGCGTGATCTTGACCGCGTTCTGACCTTCGGCCGTTCCAAATTTGCCTTCGAATACCTCAACGTGACCCACTTTCACCACCACATCGTCGGGTGATTTGATGGGGACTACATCCCCAGGCACCAGATCGAGCAGCTGTTGCACGGTTAATTTCATCGTTGGCAGCTCAGCGCGAAGCTGAACCTCGGCGCCTCGAATCCGTTGGGTGATGGCATCGGCCCACTCGCCCCGAATCACCTGGGACTCAGCCGCAATCAAGCCAAACTGCTTTTTCACGGGCTCGAGCATGGCGTAGGGCAAGATGAAGTGGCATTCGCCATCGTCCTCGCCGAAGCCGATTGAAAAACTAAGTTGAATAACCGGGTCGTCGGTGAGTGGCAGCGTTAAGTAATCGGGGTTTGATTCAATTTCGAGAATGGCTGGTTTGACCTCGATCACCTCCGCCCACGACGTTTGTAAATCGCTGAGAAAGCTCTCGGTCATTTGCTCGGCAAGCTTAATTTCGCTCTGTGTAAAGCTCGTGCCCCGTGCGTTAGTCGGCGCCCTGCCGCGACCGCCAAAATAGCGGTCCACCATGATGTAGAGCAATTTAGGCTCAATCACGAAAAGCCATTTACCCTTGAGGGGCTCCAGCGCGCAGATCGCGATACTCGAGAGCTCACCCAGACTGGCGACGAAATCATTCATCGGCCGCGTTTTGATATCACTCGCAGTGACGGATGGCTCGACTCGGAAGGTTCGGGTCAAATCCTCAATGATTTCCGCATTCAATAGCTCATTAATGCTGGCGAGCCGCGAGAAACGATCGAGCAACTTGCTCGACGCCGCAGCAAAATTGAATGGCCTGATCTCACCCGAAGGGTTCCGGCCGGCGTCGGTGTCGACGTCGCCCTCTTCCACCCCTTTCAGCAGGGCTTCTTTCTCTTCGGCGCTGAGGATTTCTTCGTCGGACATGATTACTGCACCACGAATCCCGTTAGAACCGCCCGCTCAAGCTCAAAGGGTTCGGGCTCCCCTGAGAACAACGCGGTGACTCGTTGCTCAATTTGAGCCACCAAGTTTTTCTTGCCCTCGGACCCATCAATGTCGCTGAACCGCAATTCCTGGAGCAACATTAAGATTTCGCCTTGAATCAAGGGCGTGTTAGCTTTCATTTTGTCCGAGGAGGGCACATCTCGCGTTTGCAAGTTGACGGTAATCTGGACGTAACGCATGCCAGAGCCCACCTGAAAGTTTGCGACGACCGATGGTACTGGCACGTACTGAAAGGGTCGGGCATCAACCACCGGACCCTGCTGGGCAGGCTCCTGATTCATAAAGAACACCGCCGCACCACCGCCGCCAATCAGCAGGGCTGCAACCGCGATGCCTATCACTACCATTTTGTTCACGCCAATCTCCTTGTGCTTTTGAAGCACCTAGCCTCGCATCGGGTCATTCGTCTCGCAACGTTTTCCTTCCTTGGAAAGCGATTCGGTGCATCGTGCTGCAAGCACTCGTCGCCTCTCGCGACCCATTCATGGAAGAGCTCAATGCCCCGCTGACTGTGCGTCGTGACGCACGGCTCTCTTACTTGCTGCTTAAAATGCAATCTGCGTGCCATAACTTTTAACTATTATTTATCAATGGGTTAGATTATTTTTGGCCTGCTTAAAGCGCCAAATCGTCAATAAACTGACGCTAAATTGTGGATTATTCGAGGGCATCTCTTAAGCGCAATACGCCGTGCGCGAATGGGCGGGAACAAGGCTCGACGTCGAGCCCGATCAAGACTCGGGCCCATTGTAGGCAAGTCGTGATGTGGGCATCACGGGTTTAAAGCTTCTTGTGGTTG
>JALRJG010000244.1 GCA_023261215.1 Pseudomonadales bacterium
AAACGCTCAGCCTCTATCAAGCGGCCTTTCCGATCGGCACGAGTATCGTCGTTACGATATTTGGCCTGCTCGTTGGCAGCTTTCTCAATGTCGTGATTCACAGACTCCCAATCATGCTGGAGCAATCCTGGAGGGCGGAGGCCGCAATTATTCTTGACCAGCCGCAGAGCGAGAACGGGACCCTTTCTTTGTGGGGCCCTAGATCAAAGTGCCCGAATTGTCACGAGATGATATCGGGCTTCGATAACATTCCCATTTTAAGCTTTGCAGTCTTGCAAGGGCGCTGTCGCCACTGTCACGCGCGCATTTCATATCGGTACCCGTTGGTAGAGTTACTCGCTGGCATATTGACCCTCGCAACGGTGTTGGTCTTTGGCTTCTCTTGGTCGATGATTGGCGCACTCTTGCTGACTTACAGCCTGCTTTCGCTCACCTTTATCGATTTTGACTGCCAACTCTTGCCTGACCAAATTACGCTTCCAGGCTTATGGCTTGGACTCCTTTTCAACCTCAAAAGCACTTTTTGCTCGATCGAGGAGGCCGTTATTGGCGCCATCGCAGGTTATCTATCGCTATGGCTTGTGTATCAGAGCTTCAAATTGGCCACCGGCAAAGAGGGCATGGGGTACGGGGACTTCAAACTACTAGCGATGCTGGGCGCCTGGTTTGGATGGATGGCGTTGCCCGGTCTTGTTTTGATTTCATCCGCGGCTGGCGCGATTGTCGGTATCACGCTCATACTGCTCGGCCGGTCCCGGGATGATGCCATCGCCTTCGGGCCCTACCTTGCCCTTGCTGGACTTACGATGCTGTTCTTCAAGGAGACGGTCATAGGTCTGTATCTCCCCCCAGGCTTGTACTGATGGCTGATTACGTTGTCGGCGTCACAGGAGGCATTGGCAGTGGAAAAACCACAGTCACCGATTGCTTCGCTGACCTCGGCGTCGTGATCGCAGATGCCGATGAGGCCTCGAGGAAGATCGTCGAACCAGGCCAGCCCGTACTCGAGGCCATTGCTGACTACTTCGGCAAAGAAATACTCGATGAAACAGGTCGGCTCAATCGGAAAAAGCTCCGAGAAATCGTTTTCAATGATGTCTCGAAACGCAAAGCACTGGAAGGTTTCACGCATCGGCCGATCATGGATGAATTACAAAGGCAGCTGCGTGGGGCTGAGGGAGAATACGCCATGCTTGTTCTCTCTGCAGGGCTAGGTACATCGCCGCTGATTGATCGGATGCTGGTGGTCGATGCTGAGGAACCCATTCGTATTCAACGCGTCATGACCAGAGATGGAAGTTCAGAAGCCCTGATCCGCCAAATCATGCAGAGTCAGCCATCCTCAGAGCAACGGCGCGCCATTGCGGATGATGTCATCGAAAACAACGCAGATATAGACCAAGTGAGAGTGGACGTCTCAAGGTTACACGCGCGCTACCTGGCGTTCTCACGCGCATGACCGATGCCATCGTAAAGTGCCCGAGTTGCGGAAAGGCGGTGGCTTGGATCGCCTCGAGTAAGTTTCGTCCTTTTTGCTCTGAGCGATGCCGTACGCTTGACCTGGGGGCTTGGGCCGACGAAAAACACCGGATCCCATCCGATTCAGAACACGACGACGTGACTTCAGAGGATCTTGATCAAGATTGAGAAGCCTCCGAAGGTTAACTTCTCAGGTACGATACTCCGAATTGATTTTGACATACTCATGAGAGAGATCGGATGTCCAAACAGTCTCACTCCCATCGCCCTGGTTCATCTCAACCCGAATCTCAATTTCTTCTTTCTTCATAGCCGTTGCGCCCAGCGCTTCAACATATGCACCGTGTTTCATTCCAGCTTGCATTAAACAGACATCGTTGATGAAGATGTCAATCTTTGTCACATCAATCTCACGATCAACCTTGCCAATCGCCATGACCAAACGCCCCCAATTGGCATCTTCAGCAAAAATGGCTGTCTTGACCAATGGCGAGTTTGCGATGCTCAAGGCGACCGTTAACGCTTCGTCATTCGAAGGCGCACCATTAATCATGACCGTCACGAACTTGGTCGCTCCCTCACCGTCTCGAACCAATGATTGCGCGAGATCGATCATCAAATCGGTTAATGCATCCTGAAACAGCGACTCTGATTCGCTGCCTGGAGCCAGAACGACCCCGGAATGGCCAGTCGCCATGAGCACGCACGCATCGTTCGTTGAGGTATCACTATCAACGGTCACCCGATTAAGCGATTGATCCGCGGCTTCCTTGAGGAGCGCCTTAAGACTCTCATCTTCCGACGCCACATCAGTGCCAATAAAACACAGCATCGTTGCCATGTTCGGCTGAATCATGCCTGCACCCTTGGCCATACCGGTGAGCGTGACAGGCCGACCATCGATCTCTATCTGCCTGGATTTGACTTTAGGCACTGTGTCAGTGGTCATGATCGCTAACGCAGCTGCGTGCCAGGCATCCGATTGCAACTTGCTTACAAGCTGCGGTATCGATTGCCTGAATGGCTCAATGGGCAGCCGCTCGCCGATCACGCCAGTGGAAAAAGGCAACACTTGTTCAGATCGAACCCCTGTCGCATTCGCAACTAATTCACACGTGGCCTTCGCATCTTCAAGCCCCAGATCGCCAGTCGCGGCGTTGGCATTCCCCGAATTAATGAGCAGATAGCGAGGCGCAGTATTTTTCAGGTTAGCGCTCGCCAGCAAGACCGGTGCTGCTTTAAAGTGATTCTTGGTGAATAGACACGCGGTCTGGGTCTCAGCGACGCATTCAATCAGCACCATATCGTCTCGGTTTTGATACCGAATACCGGTAGCTTGCGTTGCCAAGCGAATGCCAGGGACGGGTGC
>JALRJG010000245.1 GCA_023261215.1 Pseudomonadales bacterium
ACTCGGCGTGCAAAATGGGGTAGGCCTCGTACCAGTGTTCTTGAGCCCCCTCCGCAAAGAGGTCCACATCTTGAAGCGCATGCGGGCACCGTTGGGCGCTGAGTGCGTGATTAGGACCTCGACTTGAGGTGGCGTCAGAATTGGGTTGATCAGACATCGATGTCGGCCAAGATGAACTGCTCCAACATTAGTCAAATTACGGGTTGCATGCCAGAGATGCGGTGAATCGGATGATAGAAACGGGGTCTGACTCTGCGGAATCTTCTGCAAGTAATTGATTATTTGATAGGATCTGGGGTCAGATCGTGACAGAATTCTCGCGATGGCCCATTGATGCATGTGTCGAGATAGCGCAGGGTATCGATCTCGGTCCGCTTGAAATTTCGAGATCAAGCGTCATTTGTTTGGGTCATTTGCGGTCGCTGCGGGTCACGAACAGTCGCAAAGTGCCGAGAATGAGGATGTGTCAAAGCGTGGTGTTTTGGCACGGGTCGTGGGATGGTTTGCCCCGAGCGCTAATCCTTCCGCTGGGTGCGGTGGGTTCGCTCGAGGGTTCTGAGAGCAAGGGATTGATTCAGGGCTTGGAAAGCAGAGTATTGTGAACACTCAAACAAAGGATCCGTTGCAAGGCTGCCTATTGGCATTGGCGCGCCACTATGGCGAGGCGACCAGTGCCGAGGCGCTCGTCAGCGGCCTTCCGATCGACAATGGGCTGCTGACGCCCGGGCTCTTCGCGCGTGCTGCGGCGAGAGCCAACTTGACCGCCAACGTCGTTGGGCGCTGGCCGCTCCAAATTACGAGAGATTTGTTACCTGCGGTGATCCTCAGCGAGTCTCAGCAGGCCTGTCTGTTGATGGGTTGGAGTGAAGACGGCGAAACGGCCCAAGTGATTTATCCAGACTTGCCGGATGCGCAGGTGGCGGTGCCTCGCGCTGAGCTCGAGTCATTCAGCAATGGCTCGGCGATTCTTTGTAAACCCCGATTCAAGTTTGATGCCAGGGCGCCTAAGCAAGCGCTTGCTGCCGATGAACATTGGTTCTGGACGGCTGTGAAAAAGAATCTCCCGGTTTACCGGGATGTGCTGGTCGCTGCATTTTTCATCAATATTTTTGCATTGGCACTGCCACTTTTCACCATGAATGTGTACGACCGCGTGGTGCCCAACCATGCGGTGGAAACGCTTTGGACCCTAGCCATTGGTTTGCTCATCGTGGTGGTGATGGATTTCACATTGCGGATGATGCGCAGTTATTTTTTGGATCTCGCAAGCGAACGCATTGACCGGAATGTGTCAGCCGAGATTATGGAGCGGGTCCTGGGCAGCCGACTCGAGCATCGGCCCGCATCGGTCGGCTCTTACGCTGTGAACTTAAGATCCTTCGATTCTGTTCGAGATTTCATCAACTCGGTGTCGATCACCACACTGATCGATTTGCCCTTTGCGATGATTTTCTGCGCGGTCATTTTCTGGATTGCGCCTCTGGTACTGTTGCCGCTCCTTGCGGGCGTGACGTTGGTGCTGGTGTATGTGAGCCTCGGGCGCGGGAAGTTGAAGGCCTTGTCTGAAACCACCTACCGCGCGGGCGTGCAGCGAAACGCCACGCTGATTGAATCTCTCGTGGGCCTCGACACCATCAAGGCCATGGGTGCGGAATCCAAGACGCAACGTCGATGGGAAGAGGCGACATCTTTTCTGGCTCGAACCGGGGTGCAATTGCGACTTGTGTCGAACGCCAACATGTTCGTCACCGCGGGCGCCACCCAATTGGTGACGCTCTGTGTGGTGGTGACAGGAGTCTATCTCATCACGGAAGGCGCGCTCAGTATGGGTGGGCTCATTGCGTGCTCCATGCTGTCCGGTCGGGTAATGGCGCCCGTCGGGCAACTCGCGGGCCTGCTGACCCAGTTTCAATACGCGCAGATCTCGCTGGGTTCGGTTGAGCAGATCATGGAGACGCCGCAGGAGCGACCCGAGGGTGCGCGCTTCTTGTCGCGCGAGCGGTTCAATGGCGAGATTGAATTCAAGAACGTAACCTTCAACTACCCGAGCGCAGAGATTCCCTCGCTGGTGGATGTGAGTTTCAAGATCAAGCAGGGGGAGAAGGTGGCTATTTTGGGGCGCGTGGGCTCGGGGAAGTCCACACTGCAAAAGTTGGCCATGGGTCTCTTTCAACCTTCAGAGGGCGCCGTGCTGATAGATGGTATCGATTTGCGTCAGCTCGACCCTGCGGAGTACCGCAAGCAAGTCGGCTACATGCCCCAGGACCTGACGCTCTTTCACGGCACGCTTCGAGACAACATCGTGATTGCCCATCCCTTTGCATCCGATAGCGATGTGCTTCAAGCCGCCGATCAAGCGAACCTTCTGGAATTTGTGAACCGCCATCCCCAGGGGTTTGATATGCCTATCAGCGAGCGGGGCGACTCACTCTCGGGGGGGCAACGGCGCTGCGTGGCCTTGGCGCGAGCGATGCTCGGCGACCCGCAACTGGTGTTAATGGATGAACCCACAGGGTCCATGGACCACTCGACAGAAGTGGCGGTGAAACGGTCTCTGACCCAGTTCGTGGAGGGACGTACCTGGATTGTGGTGACCCATCGGAATTCCTTACTGGAGATGGTGGATCGCATTATCGTGATCGATAACGGGCGGATTGTTGCCGATGGCAGTCGGCAAAGCGTCATTGCTGCGCTGCAGCAAGGCAAGATTGGGAAGGCCTGACATGCGGTTTCTAAAACAGCTGCTTGACCGAGTGTTCGCGCCCTGGATGCGGCCTGCGGATGATTTGCCCGAGTCTTGGCGCGAACAGGCTGAGCGCGCCTCGATGGAGGAGATGAACCTTTCCGG
>JALRJG010000246.1 GCA_023261215.1 Pseudomonadales bacterium
CGTGCTGAGCATCCTTCAGGGCCAAGAGACTCTAGATAACGAAGATTTGGCTCAGGCATGGCTCGACCTTGGCGATGGCAGAGTCTTGAGTGGCAACCCCTCCTCGCAGGATGCCTATCGGGAAGCATGGACCCTGCTCGCTTCGTCAACGCCAGAGGCGATCGAACAATTTAACGCGCCGGTCCTGCTTCTGCCGAAGAAGATCACGCCACTCTACCTCGAGCGTTGGCCGACTAAAACGGAACCCGGCGCGGCGCTATACACCGACCTCAGTCTTATTGTCACTGAAGAAGGGAAAACCAAAGGCGTCAAGATCATCGACCGAACCGTATCGGCAAAATACAGCCGATGGGCCAGGTCCCGATTGTCCTACAGCCGCTTTAGACCCGCCGTTCAGGATGGTGAACCCGTAAGCCAAACCATTGAGCTCCGACAGCCGTTTGAAGTCCTGGAGAAAGCGTCCGAACAAAGTGATGACGCAGCGCAAGCCGAAGTGATGGACGATCCGGAGTCCGCAGACTGATGGCCGCCGTCTCAGCTCCCTGAAATAAACGTTCGGAGCTGCTCTGCAAGGCCCTTACATGCGGCATTACCGGGTCGGGCCAAAATGGGAATCGGCAAAACCAACCCTGCAAGGTAAGACGTGCCGTTGGCGTCAGCACTGATTTGTCCTGATGTATCCAACGTCTGCAGATCCCATATCGATGCCTCGTAGGAGGCGTCCTGCTCCCAGTAACTCATACCAAAGCAGCCGCCACCAAACGTGCTCACAGTGCAACTCATTGATCCACCCTTGTCGATGGTCACCGTGTCGCCTTCAATCCACGCGAGATAGCGGACCCTGGCATCGGCAATTTGTTCTTTGACCCCAGGTTCCGAAAATAAGCGGCCCAAGTCATTGGCTGACCCTGGTGCGGTTCTCGGCTCAAACCATGGGTACATCTGATCAATGAACTGCTTTTGTGGCACCAATCGAATGGGCCGATCGCCTCGACTTAAAATATCCTCCAGGCAATCAGTGAAGCTCTCTTCGGTCTGACGATCGTTGTAGGTTGCGCGCCCCAAAATGACCATGGCTTCATCGCTTGCTAAACCGGTCTGCATTTGCCGATTTTGCTCTACCCTCGTGGTGGCGCAAGCGGTCAAAGTGGCTAGGGCACTGAGCACTACCCAATGTACCGCGTGCCGCCCGAGCAAGACACCGCGCGCAGACCGGCGAATTGTGAACCCGTGCATCAGTTTGTCGCCTCCAACCAAGCGCTAAAGAAAGGTTGATCCGGCAACTCCAGCGCAATACGAGCCCCCGCGTCGCGGATCGCCATGACCGTCGCGGCGTTGACCGCTTCGCCGGCCTGGAACGCGCCCGCTTCAGCTTTTCCATAACCCACCACTTGCCAGACCCCAAGCGACTGACTAGTCGCGTCGGCCAGCTCAACCCGATATTTTGCGGAGGCTGAATAGAAATTAAGCCCCGACAGTTCGGGTGTTAGGAATCCATATTCAACAAGATCGATTCGAATCATCCCATCGTGATCCTCGCCTTCATCGGCGGGCAGGACTCCGGGCTCGACCGTTTCGATGCGAGTCACAGTCGTAAACATCGAAGCCATCAGCTGCCGGAAGAACACTTGGTTCATTTGACCAAGCGCAATCGACCATTCGCCCCCTCGGGGCAGCTTCTCTTCGTGAACGTATGCCACGAGATCCGTGGGCTCGACATAGGTCACGTGTCGTGACAACGCTGGGACCAACAAAGTGGGGACATCACCGGCAACCTGCACACTGGTGCTGCACGCCGACATCAAGAGGCTCACCCAAACCACCAGTGCGCCGGCTAACATTGTTCGACTCATGCGACACACCATCAACTGTGTTCTCCCTGACTGAAGCCCGAGCACCCTCAACCCGATCTAATTTAGAGAGGGGCGCTAGGCAAATCAACAACCTTAAAGGTCATGCCCTCACGACCCGTGATACGGTTAGACCGATTACTTGACTTGGTTGTGGCCAAACCAAGACCCACCCAGTCGAGTTTTTACGACGGCCGTTTCAACGAAGCGCAACGCCCGGAGAACCCTCTAAGGCAACAACGTGTTGGTATTCTCGTGAATTTTTCGCAAGCTCCATCCGTGCGCGTTTTTTCCGCGTACCGTGAGCGCAAGGCTGACCAACTCGACTCGAAACGTTTTCTTGTCCGCTACTCGTCCTCTTTCGTCCTAAAGGCAAATCGACCCTAGTCGTCCAACCACGCAAACTCGATCTGGTTTCGTGTCGTAAGACTCCTTGTCTGACGAGGCATCGCGCTGGTTTCAAACAAGCATCGCTCGAAATTCAGCCTCGATTCAGTTTTAATTTGAAACACTTAACACTCACTGACACTACGCGCAGGCACCGTGAATAGATTAACGCTTCTGTTGTTTGGAATGGTCCTCCTTTTGGTGGGTTGCCAGAGCCCTCAGACACCACCTCCGCCCACGACCCCACCGTCGAGTCCGTCGAGTCCGTCAAGCTCGCCCATGCCGCCTTCAACGCCCAGCACGCCTTCATCGTCACCGTCGAGCCCTTCTAGCCCGTCTAGTCCCTCGAGTCCGTCTAGTCCCTCGAGTCCGTCTAGCCCGTCTAGCCCCTCGAATCCTTCGAGTCCTTCTAGCCCCTCGAGCTCGCCAGCGACGCAGGAGGCTTCAGGCGAATCGACTTCGGATAACACTTCATCCACGCGGGCAAGTGAAGAGGTTGCAGATTCTTCCGATCAAGACTCAGGCGCACAAAGTGAATCCGAGACCACCGCGAGCGAAGCCGCGGCTGGCGCGGACTTAATTCAAACGGGTGAGCAATTGTTACAGG
>JALRJG010000247.1 GCA_023261215.1 Pseudomonadales bacterium
GGAGCTCGAAGCAGAACTTGATCATGAGGATGAGTTAACGGACGAAGCCATCGGCCAAGTGCTGAGCCAGCTTCTTGATCGCCACCGTGCAAAGATCGAATCAACGATCAAACAGTCGATCATTCAGGAACTTGAATCAATTCTGGCGACCTTGGATCGCGAGGACAAAGAACCCAACCAGAATTAACCTGCCTCCCCGCCAGTGCGGCGTCTTCTTGTATAATCGCAGCCTTTTAAATAACTAAGGCCCCGATGGACAAGTACGATCCCAGCCAGATCGAGCAGACGTGGTACCAGACCTGGGAATCTCAGGGCTATTTCGCGCCCAAAGGCACTGGGACGTCATTTTCCATCGCCATACCCCCGCCCAATGTCACTGGGACATTGCACATGGGCCATGCGTTTCAACATTCTCTAGTCGACGCCATTATTCGGCGCCAGCGCATGCTGGGCAAGAATACGCTCTGGCAGATGGGCACAGACCACGCCGGTATTTCGACGCAATTGATCGTCGCCGAACAAATGGCGGCAGAGGGACTCAAACCCTCTGATCTTGGTCGTGAAGCCTTTATTGATCGCGTTTGGGCGTGGAAGGAGACATCGGGGGGCACCATCAGCCGGCAGCTTCGACGGATGGGCGCTTCGCTCCATTGGGAAACTGAGCGCTTTACGCTTGATGAAGGACTGAGCCGGGCTGTGCTGACGGTGTTCGAGCGCCTGTTCGACGAAGGGCTGATTTATCGCGGCAAACGGCTTGTGAACTGGGATCCCGCCTTGCAGACCTCGATCTCTGATCTCGAGGTTATTTCAGAGGAAGAGCAAGGCAGCCTGTGGCATCTTCGCTACCCTATCAAAGGCGCCGGCGGCGACTTCCTGGTGGTCGCAACCACACGACCCGAGACCATGCTGGGAGATGCCGCAGTCGCGGTCAATCCTGATGATCCTCGCTACGAATCACTGATCGGCAAAACCGTCGCCCTGCCGTTAACTGACCGTGAGATTCCCATCATTGCCGACCGTTACGTGGACATGGCATTCGGCTCGGGCTGCGTCAAGATCACGCCCGCGCACGACTTCAATGATTATGATGTTGGCCAGCGTCATGACCTGCCGCTGATTAATGTGATGCACCTCGATGGGCGAATGAATGATCTCGCGGGCGCAGACTACGCCGGTCTGGATCGATTTGAAGCCCGCAAAAAAGTCATCAGCGCACTTGAGGCACTCGACCTGCTCGAAAAAATTGAACCCCATACGTTGATGGTTCCAAGGGGCGAGAAAAGCAATGCGATCATTGAACCCTTGCTCAGTGATCAATGGTTCGTTCGCATTGAGCCCTTGGCCAAACCTGCCATTCGCGCGGTGGAAACTGGCGCGATCGAATTCATTCCAAAGCAGGCAGAAAATATCTATTTCGCCTGGATGCGCGAGCTCAAGGACTGGTGTATTTCAAGACAGCAGTGGTGGGGGCACCGCATTCCTGCTTACTACGACGCGCAAGGCAATATTTACGTTGCCGAAAGTGAGGCGGCAGCCAGAGAGAAGTATGGTCTCAGCACCGATATTGCTCTAAACCAAGATGACGACGTTCTCGATACCTGGTTTTCGTCCGCGCTTTGGACGTTTTCGACCTTGGGTTGGCCTGATCAAACCGAATCACTCAAACAGTTTCATCCTACTCGAGTCATGGTGACCGGGCACGACATCATCAGCTTCTGGGTGTCCAGAATGATCATGATGACGCTGAAATTTATGGATGAAGTGCCTTTCGAAAAAGTCTACGTCCATGGCCTCGTGACCGATGCTGAGGGCCAGAAGATGAGCAAGTCCAAGGGTAATGGACTTGACCCCATGGACATTATTGAGGGCATCACCGCCGAGGCATTGGTCCAAAAACGCACCAGCAACCTGCTTCAGAATCGACTTAAGGAAAAAATCGAGAAGGCCACCCGAAAGGAATTTCCAGAGGGCATTCCACCCTACGGGACCGATGCGCTTCGATTCACCTTCTACTCGCTTGCAAGCGGCGCTCGAGGCCTTCGCTTTGATATGAAGCGTGTCGAGGGCTATCGAAATTTTTGCAATAAGTTGTGGAATGCCGCCAATTTCACACGACTTAGCACGGATTCGATGCCGCTCGAGGGCATTCCAGCGTCTCAGAACATCATCGATCGCTGGATCAATCTAGAGTTCGACGCAGCAGCAAGCGCTATCAATCGAGCCATGGATGATTATCGGTTCGATCTCGCGGCTAAAGCGCTTTACGATTTTGTTTGGAACGAGTTTTGCGATTGGTACTTGGAACTTATTAAGCCCATTCTGCAAACCGAAACGTTCAGTCACGAGGAGAAAGCAGCAACACAACACAATTTGGTCTCACTCTTTGAGAAAATCCTACGCCTGGCACACCCTTTCATGCCTTTTATCACCGAAGAGCTATGGCAAGCCCTGCCTGAGCCCTTAAAACGTGGTCGCTCCATTATGTTAGCGCCGTTCCCTGAAGGCGCCGATGCGACCGATCCTTTGGTTCAGGACGACGTCCAGTGGCTGAAGTCTGTGGTTACCGCGATCCGGAATATCCGAGGAGAACAAAACATCTCTCCCGGCAAGCCGATTCCTATTATTTTTCACCAAGGGGGTTCAACTGACCGGGAACGCTTCTCACGCTTCCTGCCGATGTTGAATGCACTCCTGAAACCCTCAAGCCTCGACTGGCAAGACCCTAGCGATGAGCCACCAGCCTCGGCCGTGCAGGTCATCAACGACCTTCAAATCCTGGTACCACTCGCTGGATTGATTGATAAGTCAGCAGAGCTAGAAAGGCTCGACAAAGAGCT
>JALRJG010000248.1 GCA_023261215.1 Pseudomonadales bacterium
CATCAATCCCCTCTGTGAGCGCGCCAAGGTCGTACGCATGCATCGGCTGATTGAGTTCCAGCATGATGTAGTTGGTGATATCGACCACCGGGTCGATCGATCGAAGGCCAGATCGCCGCAGTTTTTCCTTGAGCCAAAGCGGGGTCTCGGCATCGATTTTGATGCCTTTGATCACGCGACCCACAAATCGCGGGCATTCGGCAGACGCCGACAACGTCACCGGGAAGGTATCCTCAATCGTCGCTGGTACGTTTGGAATCTGAGGGAAGGTCAGATCAAGGTCGTTCAATAGACCCGTTTCTCTGGCCAACCCAATCACGCCCAAACAGTCGCTGCGATTCGGCGTGAGATCCACCTCGATCGTGTGATCATCCAGGGCTAAATAGTCTCGAACCGAGGCCCCAACCGGGGCATCCGCCGGCAGAGGCATCAACCCTTCGTGATTGTCGCTGAGCCCAAGTTCTCGCTCAGAACAGAGCATACCGAAGGATTCAACGCCACGAAGTTTGGCTTTTTTGATATCAAAATCGGCAAGTTTCGCACCCACCAAGGCAAAGGGTACTTTCATCCCAGCCGCTGCATTCGGCGCGCCGCAGACCACTTGGAACGTTTCGTCGCCACCCTTCACCGTACACACTTTCAATCGATCGGCGTTGGGGTGAGGTTCAGTCGATAAAATCTCTCCCACGACTACGCCCGAAAACACATCAGCCACCGGCTCTACGGCATCAACTTCGAGCCCCGCCATGGTGATTTGTGCCACCAGTTCACTCGTAGACAAATCGGGGTTAACCCACTCTCGTAGCCACGCTTCGCTGAACTTCATTGGAACTGCTCCAAAAAGCGCAAATCGTTTTCGATAAATTGCCGCATATCGGTGACGCCGTAGCGCAACATGGCAAGACGCTCCGGCCCCATACCAAACGCAAAACCGGTGTACTTCTCAGAATCAATCCCAGACATCTCAAGAACGCGGGGATGCACCATGCCCGAACCCATCACCTCAAGCCAGCCGGTGCTCGAGCACACTCGGCAATGGCCTTCGCCCAAGCAATGCACACACTGTACATCTACCTCAGCTGAGGGCTCTGTGAATGGGAAATAGGAAGGGCGAAAACGCACTTTTAAATCATCGCGCTCAAAAAAGACCCTCAAGAACTCGATGATCGTGCCTTTCAAATCGGCGAAGCTGCACTGCTCGTCGATGAACAGTCCTTCGACCTGATGGAACATGGGTAAGTGAGAGGGGTCTGGCGGATCGACGCGATAAGTCTTACCGGGGCAAATCACTCGAATCGGTGGCTCGCGCGTTTCCATGGTGCGCACTTGCACGGGCGACGTGTGGGTGCGCAGCAAGAGCGAATCAGAGAAATAAAAAGTGTCGTGCATAGCCCGCGCAGGATGATGGGCCGGAATATTGAGGGCTTCGAAATTATGGTAGTCGTCTTCGATTTCAGGTCCTTCCACCACTTCGTAACCCACGCTGGTGAAAAAGGATTCAATCCGACGCAAAACTCGCGACACCGGATGCATTGCGCCTCGCGCCACTGCGCGACCCGGCAGGGTCACATCAATGGCGCTGGCTTTGGATCGGCTGGCGGCTTCGGCTGCGCTCAGCGCCTCTTTTTGCCGATTAAGCGCGTCACCAATGGCTTCTTTCAGCTGATTGATGGCCGCGCCGGCCGCAGGGCGCTCTTCTGCGGAGAGTTTACCCAACCCTTTCAAGAGTTCGGTCACAGCCCCCTTCTTACCCAGAAGCTGGACGCGTAACTGCTCAATATCCGCTGTGGTTGCGGCAGCTTCGATCGATGAGAGCGCGCTGGCTCGAAGTGTGTCTAGATCCGACATCGGTTAATTCCCTCAACATGCACAGCCGTGCAAAGAGGCCTTATGCCGCTGCCAGTGCTTCTTTTGCCTTTTCTGCGAGGGCTGCAAAGGCCGCTTCTTCGTTCAGCGCGAGCTCAGCAAGCACTCGGCGGTCGATCTCGATGTTGGACTTCTTCAAGCCATCAATCATGCGGCTGTAAGACAAGCCATGCTCACGAGCGGCCGCATTGATCCGTTGGATCCAGAGCCCTCTGAACATTCGCTTCTTCACTTTGCGGTCGCGGTAGGCGTACTGACCCGCTTTCGTGACCGCTTGCTTGGCAACGCGGAAGACTCGGCTACGCGCACCGTAGTAACCTTTCGCTGCTTTTAAAATTTTCTTGTGGCGACGATGCGCCGTCACTCCACGCTTAACTCTTGGCATGATGCTTTCCTCAGGAATTCATTAATCAATGCACCGTTTGATGGTGCCTTAAGTCGCTCGACCTAGTCGCCTAACATTCTCTTGATGAGCGGCGTATCCGCAGCTGCAACGGTCTTCATACCGCGCAGATGGCGCTTACGCTTGGTTGGCTTTTTGGTCAGGATGTGATTCCTGAAGGACTGACGGTGCTTGTAGCCACTGGCACGTTTTTTAAAACGCTTGGCTGCACCACTGTTGGATTTCAACTTTGGCATGTTTGCTACTCCGCAATTCATTTTCAATGAGCGACTGTGTGGAGCATCCAACTCACGAAACACAGGGCTTCCAGGCGGCGACGGGGTCTTTAGGACCTCTTCGTCTCAGTTGTTCTAACTTGAAATCAAGCGTCGGCTTCGACGGCCTCTTCGGCTTCGTTCGCTGCCGCTTGATTACCGCTTTTCTTCTTTGTATTCGGTGCCAGCACCATAATTAGCTGCCGCCCTTCCATCTTCGGGAATTGTTCCACGGTCCCCAGTTCAGCGAGATCGGCTTCAATGCGTTTCAGCAATTCAATACCGAGCTCCTGGTGGGCCATTTCTC
>JALRJG010000249.1:0-2426 GCA_023261215.1 Pseudomonadales bacterium
CACCGACATTCACCAAGACCTTGACCACATTGCCTGCCAGGGGCGCCGCGAATCCGACCCCAGAAGCTTGTGGTGCCGGTGCCGCCTGTGGCGCGGAAGCCGCGGGCATGATCACGGGTTGATCGGCACCTGGGGTGACGCTCACCACGAAAGATTGACCGGCAACCCCCACCGTGTAGACCTCGGTTTCCCCAGCAGCGGCTGGCGCGGAAGCCGCCGCTTCTGGCTCACCCCTCGGCACCGGTTCAAATGCATCAGGGTTGTTTCTGTTCTCAAAGAACTTAAGACCCACCTGCGGGAAGAGCGCATAGGTGAGCACGTCATCCTCGAAGTGCTCGCCAAAATGCAATGTGCGTTCCTTGCTCAGGTCCTCGAGCTCAGCACTCAATTTGTCGAACTCGGGGTCGATTAAATCTGCCGGTCGACACGTGATCGCCTCACCGCCATCCAGCACCCGAGCCTGAAGTTCTGCATCGACCGCGGTTGGCGTCGCCCCATACTCGCCTTTTAAGACGCCTTGGGTTTCTTTGGTGATGCTGGCGTAACGCTCTCCAGCCAAAACATTGATCACTGCTTGAGTCCCGACTATTTGTGAGGTGGGCGTCACAAGCGGAATGAAGCCAAGTTCTTCTCGAACGCGGGGAATTTCTTCGAGCACCTCATCGAGTCGGTCAGCCGCGTTCTGCTCACGAAGCTGGTTTTCAAGATTGGTCAGCATGCCGCCAGGCACCTGAGCAACCAAGATGCGGGAATCGATGCCCTTGAGCGACCCCTCAAACTTCGCATATTTCTTACGCACTTCTCTGAAATAGCCCGCAATCTCTTCAAGCAAGGCTAGATCAAGGCCCGTGTCACGCGGGGTTCCTGCGAGGATCGCAACCATCGTCTCTGTCGGCGAATGTCCGTAGGTGAGACTCATCGAACTGATCGCGGTATCAACATTATCGATCCCGGCCTCAACCGCCTTTAGGTAAGTCGCCGTCGACATCCCCGTGGTGGCATGGCACTGCATATGAATGGGAATGGCCACTCGCTTCTTCAGCCCGCTGACCAAATCGAAGCAGTCATAAGGCGAAAGAAGTCCGGCCATATCTTTGATGGCGATGCTGTCCGCGCCCATACTTTCCAGCTCAGCCGCCATATCGAGCCAAGCCTCAAGGTTGTGGACCGGGCTCACGGTGTAACTCAGCGTGCCTTGCGCATGCTTGTCTTGCTTGCGCACAGCGGCGATGGCGCGCTCCAAGTTACGGGGGTCATTCATCGCATCAAATATGCGGAATACATCTACCCCGTTGACCGCGGCTCGCTCAACAAATTTATCAACAATGTCGTCCGCATAATGGCGATAGCCAAGAATGTTTTGACCCCGAAACAACATTTGCTGCGGTGTGTTGGGCATCGCTTTTTTGAGTTCTCGAATACGCTCCCAAGGGTCTTCCCCCAGGTAGCGAATGCAGGCATCAAAGGTCGCGCCGCCCCAACTTTCAAGCGACCAAAAACCGACCTGATCGAGTTTTTCAGCAATCGGCAGCATGTCATCCAGGCGGAGCCGCGTCGCGAAGAGCGACTGATGCGCATCCCGCAACACCACATCGGTAATTCCTAGTTTTGCGCTCGTCTCTGTCGACGAACCCGTGGCTTGATCATTCATTGATCACTCCAGTCATCTTCGTTAATTGGGGTGGCAGTCGTCTTAACCGAACAGGTCTTCCACTGCATTATTTGCCATGATCTTGGCGATATCGTTTTACGGCTGCAGATATCGCAGCCAGTATTGTTGGATCTGTTGTGCCCTCAGCGCCACTGGGTCTTCGCGAAGGAATGATGGGCGCCTCTGGCGCAAACCGAAGAACAAGACTCGACATGAGGCCCGTGACAAAAACGAGCAAAGTCAGGAACACGAGCACGGTGCCCATGCCAAATACGACGAGTTCAAGACCAAGTTCTACCATGGAAAACTGCTTCTAAGGACCTCAATGGCTTTTTGTACTGCGCGCGAGCACGAAAGCGTAGATATAACAATTTCCTGTTCGGCAAGCAATCCGCGGTTGACCTATTTCGCTCCCAAACCGATAATGCCCGTCCGCGCGCTGGTAGCTCAGCTGGATAGAGCATCTGGCTACGAACCAGAAGGTCGGGGGTTCGACTCCCTCCCAGCGCGCCATATGAATTGGCTTTCGTGCGTCACTGCCGAAAGCCATTTTCGTCTTCGGAGAGATGGCTGAGTGGTCGAAAGCGCTCCCCTGCTAAGGGAGTATACGTTGATAGCGTATCGAGGGTTCGAATCCCTCTCTCTCCGCCAGAATATAGCAAGGGCCGCTAGGCCCTTTGTTGTTTCTGGGTAGATAGCACTCGATAAAAGGCATTCCAGACTCGACCAACCGCGACTAAGGTCTGCGCTCGCAGTGCCGCTTGATTCAAGCGAC
>JALRJG010000249.1:2436-2800 GCA_023261215.1 Pseudomonadales bacterium
GAAAGGGCCAATCGGCCCTTTATTGTTTCTGAAGGCGAAAGCAGGTGATAAGAAACCTCCCGGGTTCGACCAAACGCGACCATCGGAGCGTTTGGAACCGAGCCGCAAAGCGGCGCAGCCCTGCAAGGGTCGAATCAGCCAAAGCTGATTCGAGTCATCCCTCTCTCCGCCACATCATTCTATCTAAGCTATATTTTTTTAATGGCTTGCGACCTCCTCTCCAACCGTTAGCCATTTTAGTTACCGCTTTAGTTACCACAAAGCGTCGCATTGAGCGTTACCCTACCTAACCCGGGTCAAAACACAGGCAGGGGGGCAGGAAAACATCTGCTGACTTTGAGTTGTATCCAAGCAGATACTTAAG
>JALRJG010000024.1 GCA_023261215.1 Pseudomonadales bacterium
AAAAGCTGACAACGGCGACGCCTGGGTGAATGTTAACGACCAAAAGATGGCGCCGCCGCAAATCTCCGCGCAAGTCTTGAAGAAGATGAAGAAAACCGCGGAAGACTTCTTAGGTGAGGAAGTCACAGAGGCAGTGATCACGGTCCCCGCTTACTTCAATGATTCGCAGCGACAGGCGACAAAGGATGCCGGCCGTATTGCGGGCCTCGAAGTGAAGCGAATCATCAACGAGCCTACGGCGGCAGCGTTGGCCTATGGCATGGACAAAGCGACAGGCGATTCAACCATTGCCGTCTATGACCTGGGGGGTGGAACCTTCGACATTTCAGTGATTGAAATCGCCGACGTGGATGGCGAGAAGCAATTTGAGGTGCTATCGACCAATGGGGATACATTTCTCGGCGGTGAAGACTTTGATATGCGTCTGATCGAGTACCTCGTTGAGGAATTCAAAAAAGACCAAGGGATTGATCTGAGTAAAGACTCTTTGGCGCTGCAGCGGCTCAAGGAGGCAGCTGAAAAGGCCAAAATCGAGCTTTCAAGCAGTTCTCAGACAGAGATCAATCTGCCCTACATCACAGCGGACGCGAGTGGTCCCAAACACATGGTCTTGAAGATCACCCAGAGCAAATTGGAGTCCTTGGTTGAGGATCTCGTTGACCGAACCATTGAGCCAGTTCGCACAGCGCTCAAAGATGCGGGCATGAGCATCTCAGAAATCAATGACATTATTTTGGTGGGTGGCCAGACCCGTATGCCACTCGTGCAGAAGAAGGTTAAGGAATTCTTCGGTAAGGAAGCCCGTAAAGATATCAACCCGGATGAAGCAGTGGCCATGGGAGCCTCAATTCAAGCTGCGGTTCTTGCTGGTGAAGTAAAAGATGTCCTGCTCCTTGATGTCACGCCGCTGTCTCTGGGTATCGAAACCATGGGTGGCGTCATGAGCGCGTTGATTGAGAAAAACACGACCATTCCAACCCGCAAGTCTCAAGTCTTCTCAACCGCAGAAGACAACCAGCCTGCGGTCACCATTCACGTGCTTCAGGGAGAGCGAAAGCAAGCCGCTCAGAATAAGTCTTTAGGTCGATTTGATCTGTCAGATATTCCTCCCGCACCGCGCGGGACACCCCAGATTGAGGTCAGCTTCGATCTTGATGCCAATGGCATCTTGAACGTGTCTGCGAAGGATAAAGCCACCGGTAAAGAACAATCGATCGTCATTAAAGCAAGCAGTGGACTATCTGACGAAGAAATAGAAAAAATGGTGCGTGATGCGGAGGCACATGCTGATGAGGACAAGAAGTTCGAAGCGCTGGTGACCGCACGAAACACCGCAGACGCAATGATTCATGCCACCAAAAAAACCCTTCAAGAAGCGGGCGATGAGGCAAGTGAGAGTGAGAAATCAGAGATTGAGGCTGCGATTGAAGCACTAGAAACCGCATTGAAATCAACTGACTTGGAAGACATTGAGGCCAAGACGCAGAAGTTGACTGAAGTCTCCTCATCGCTTGCACAGAAAATGTATGCCAAGCAGGCAGAGGCGGGTGCCGCTGGCAACGCAGAAGAGGCCCAAGCTTCGAACGGGGAACACGATGATGCTGTGGACGCAGAGTTCGAAGAAGTCAAAGACGAAAAATAAGCACTGATCGTCGAAGCAAGAGAACGGAAGCCAGACTATGGCCAAGCGGGATTATTATGAGGTGCTCGGTTTATCCAAGGGCGCCTCAGAAAAAGACATCAAAAAGGCCTATCGTCGTTTGGCAATGAAATATCACCCGGATCGAAATTCGGATGATGAGTCTGCTGAAGAGAAGTTCAAAGAAGCGAGTGAAGCGGCCGAGGTTCTGCTCGATGATGAAAAGCGCTCAGCCTATGACCAGTTTGGGCATGCAGCCTTCGAGGGCGGCGCCGCGGGTGGGGGATTCAGTCAGGCTGGCGGCTTTGGCTCTATTTTTGAGGATGTTTTCGGAGATATCTTCAGTGGTGGACGAGGCCGATCCCAGGTTCAGCGCGGGTCAGATCTAAAGTACGTATTGGATATTTCCTTAGAGGAAGCCGTTAAAGGCACCAATCCCAAGATTAAGATCCCCACACTGGTTGAGTGTATGGAGTGCTTGGGCTCGGGTGCTAAAAAAGGGACGTCGCCAATGGACTGCCTTCAGTGCGGAGGGTCTGGGCAAGTGACATCAAGGCAAGGCTTCTTCTCTTTGCAGCAGACCTGCCCAAGATGTCGAGGCGCTGGTCGCGTGATCAGCGACCCTTGTGGCAAGTGTCACGGCCAGGGACGAGTCCAAGAACGTAAGACCTTGTCTGTAAAGGTGCCCGCCGGTGTCGATACCGGGGATCGCATCCGGTTGTCGGGGCAGGGCGAGGCAGGACCGAATGGTGGCCCATCTGGTGATCTCTACGTGCAAATTCAAGTTCGTGACCATCCTATTTTCACGAGAGACGGCGCCGATCTTTACAGCGAGGTGCCCATTAGCTTTGTCGATGCCGCACTGGGTTGCTCGCTTGAGGTGCCAACGCTAGAGGGGAAGGTGAGCTTAAAGATCCCTCATGAGACGCAAACCGGTCGATTATTTCGGTTGCGTGGCAAAGGGGTCGATATGTCGAAAATTCGAGGCGGCGGTCTAGGCGACTTGTACTGCAAAATCGTGGTCGAGACCCCGGTGAATCTGAGCGAGCGCCAGAAGGAGCTGCTAAGGGAATTCGGCGGTAATCAAGATGCGTCGCAAAGTCCGCGCAAGAATACCTGGGTTGATGGCGTTAAGCGATTTATCGACGCCCTGCGAGATTAATGCGACACATCAACCGTCTCGGGATCGCGGTTTCTTAGAAAAACCCGGCGTATGCATCTCATTGGGTTGGTCGAGCGCCCAATCGCATCGAGCCCTCTCTTAATCCCTGTTCTCAAATTCTCGCTGTGTGATGTCCGCATAGAGTCGGCACGCTGCATCGAATCAGATACCATGAGCAACCGCGGCAATATCAAGAGGAAAGTACGGTGGTATCACCAACACGTGTTGTAATTTCTGGTGCTCAGGGGCGTATGGGTCAGGCGTTGCTCGAACTGTTAGGTGCCGAAGAGTCGATACAACCCGTTGGGCTGCTGGAAAATGAAGGGTCGTTTGCATCAGGCGCATGTCTGCCGGTGGGTCATTGGGGAGACGTCGGCTTACTCAGCCAGGTAAGGGCCGCGGACGATTTCGACGTACTCATTGACTTCTCGACGCCTCTGGCCAGTCTTGCCCACCTCAATGCGTGCGCTGAGCTTGGTAAAGCCATGGTGATTGGCACGACTGGGTTCGATGATGCTGGGCAAGCGTGCATCCGGGAGGCCGCAAGGCAGATCCCTATCATGCAGGCGAGCAACTATTCGCTCGGCGTTGCCATGCTGATGAGGCTGGCCCAATCGGTCAGTGCCAGCCTCGGTCAGAATGCCCAAATCGAAATCGTCGAGATGCATCACCACCGTAAGGTCGATGCGCCCTCGGGTACGGCCTTGTCTCTTTTAGATCGAGTTCAAAAAGGGCTGGGGCAGGCGGTCTCCGTGACTCATGGCCGTGAGGGGCAGGTCGGCCCCCGACCTCCGCAAGAGATCGGCATGCACGCCTTGCGGGGCGGCGATGTGGTGGGCGAGCATTCCATCATTTTTGCAATGGAGGGTGAGCGATTGGAACTTGTTCACAAAGCGTCATCGAGGAGTAATTTCGCCCAGGGTGCATTGGCCTGTGCGAAGTGGCTGGCTGATGGTCAAATCGCTGGCCTCTATGGAATTGAGGATCTGTTAGGCACCGATTAACGTGCATCGCGTTTGAACCTTAACAGCCGGGTTCAAATTAAACGGCGGGTTTTGAAATTAAACAGTCTGCTCAGATTCCAAGACATTGCGTCTACCTTAGGTCGGACCCACGTCGCAAAAATACGGGATGCAAGTCACACCACCACGGAGAGGACAAAAAAAGCGATTTTACTGGCGTCTTCCGCCTGCCTGAATTAGAATGCGCGCCTAGAATGATTACGCAAAAAAATTTCAAAAAAGCGAGGACGGGTGACCTTCCTCGTTTTTTTTTGACTAATTCTCGGGGGGCTAAGCCCACGCACGCAAGAAGGAGTGCATCATGCCGTTAGATGCAATTCTTGCGTTAGCAAATGGAACCGTTTTCAAAGGCCAAAGTATTGGTCGGCGCTCGGGCTCCTCGGTGGGAGAAGTGGTCTTCAATACGGCCATCACCGGTTACCAAGAGATCCTCACCGACCCTTCCTATGCCAAACAGTTGGTGACACTGACCCATCCTCATATAGGCAATGTCGGTTGCAACACCGAAGATAGTGAATCGGATCATGTGCATTGCTCTGGGTTGATTATCAGAGATTTGTCCCCCGTGCCCTCGAATTGGCGACATCAGACCTCTCTGCCGGATTATTTAGACGCTCATGAAACGCTTGGGATTACAAATTTAGATACCCGAGCTTTGACGCGCATCCTAAGAAATCAAGGTTCTCAGAGCGGTTGCCTTTGGGTCGCCGAAAGCATTACAGATAAAGACGTCGCGGCGGCGATTTCTGCGGCAACCGCCTTCCCTGGGCTCGCCAATATGGATTTAGCTCAGGATGTCACCACCCAAGCCCCTTACCAATGGTCGGAATCGAGTCTCGCGCGATTTAGAGCAGAGTCGCCTGCAACGCAGATGCCCCGCCAAGGAGTGCCGTTCAGGGTGGTTGCCATGGATTTTGGGGTGAAGAAGAATATTCTCAGGATGCTGGTTGACCGGGGCTGTGATGTGACGGTTGTCCCAGCGAAAACCACAGCAGATGAGGTTTTGGCGCTTAAACCCGACGGTATTTTCTTGTCGAATGGCCCGGGCGATCCAGAGCCTTGCGACTATGCGATCAAAGCGATTCAGCAATTTTTATCGACTGATGTGCCAGTCTTCGGTATCTGTCTCGGTCATCAGTTGTTGGGTCTCGCATCGGGTGCAAAAACCAAGAAGATGCCTCACGGTCACCATGGTGCGAATCACCCTGTTCAGAACTTGAAGACAGGCGAGGTTTTGATCACCAGTCAGAATCACGGGTTCTGCATTGATGAGTTGGCTTTGCCAGATCACATCGAGGTGACACACGTATCGTTGTTCGATGGGACGATCCAAGGGATCTCGCTCAAGAATGCGCCAGCCTACAGCTTCCAAGGCCATCCTGAGGCAAGCCCAGGCCCTCATGATGTGGCCCCCCTGTTTGATCAGTTTATTCATCGAATGCAAGAAAGGGTGCAGCATGCCGGCTAGATCAGACTTAAAGAGCGTGCTCATTATTGGCGCCGGCCCGATCGTGATCGGCCAGGCATGCGAATTCGACTACTCAGGCGCTCAAGCTTGCAAAGCGTTAAAGGAGGAGGGTTTTCGAGTCATTTTGGTCAATTCAAATCCAGCGACCATCATGACAGACCCCGACACAGCCGACGCTACCTACATTGAACCGATCAACTGGCGAGTGATTGAGAAGATCATCGCGAAGGAGCGGCCCGATGCGTTGTTGCCGACGATGGGTGGCCAAACTGCGCTGAACTGCGCGTTGGACTTGGCCCGTGAAGGTGTGCTCGACCGTTATAACGTCGAATTGATCGGAGCGAAGAAGGAAGCGATTGATAAAGCCGAGGACCGGCAGTTATTCGATCAGGTCATGAAATCCATTGGCCTTGAAACCCCTCGGAGCGGGATCGCACATTCGCTTGAAGAGGCGAAGCAGGTTCAGGCAAGACTCGGATTTCCATGCGTGATCAGGCCCAGTTTTACCCTGGGTGGGTCGGGCGGTGGTATCGCCTATAACTTCGATGAATTCCTTGAAATCTGCTCAAGAGGCCTTGATCTTTCACCAACCAATGAGCTTTTGATTGACGAATCGTTGATTGGTTGGAAAGAGTTCGAAATGGAAGTGGTCCGCGATGTGGCGGATAACTGCATCATCATCTGTTCGATAGAAAATTTTGACCCCATGGGGGTTCACACGGGTGATTCAATCACGGTGGCGCCCGCACAGACGTTAACGGATAAAGAGTATCAGGTGATGCGTAATGCATCGGTGGATGTCTTGCGTGCGATCGGTGTTGAGACCGGTGGCAGTAATGTGCAATTTGCGATCAATCCGCTCGATGGCAGGATGGTGGTGATTGAAATGAATCCTCGAGTATCGAGATCATCCGCACTTGCTTCAAAAGCGACGGGCTTCCCGATTGCACGGGTCGCAACCAAGCTCGCGATCGGCTACACGCTGCCCGAGCTCGAAAATGAGATTACCGGTGGTGCGACACCGGCTTCCTTTGAGCCCACGATTGATTACATTGTCACCAAAATTCCTCGCTTTACCTTTGAAAAATTTCCCCAGGCTGAAAATCATCTCACCACCCAAATGAAATCGGTGGGCGAAGTCATGGCGTTAGGCCGAACGTTCAAAGAATCACTTCAGAAAGCGCTTCGGGGTCTAGAGATTGGGATTAATGGTTTTTCGCCCAAGCCGCACGATAGTTCGAGTGAGGCGATGGCAGGTATTCGGCATCATTTGAGCGTCCCAGGCGCTGAACGCATGCTGTACATCGGTGAAGCTTTTCGGTCCGGCTTGTTGCTCAGCGAGATCAAGGAACTGACCGGGATTGATGAGTGGTTTCTTGCTCAAATCGAAGCCCTGATCGCGAGTGAATCATCACTTGTTGGTCAGTCGATCGAAGCGTTGGATGCGGCCGCCTGGTTAGATTTGAAGAGAGATGGTTTTTCAGACGCGCGTCTGGCCGAATTACTGGGTACCTCTGAGCAAGGCGTCCGCGATCGACGGTTGGCCCTTGGCGTGAAGCCGGTTTACAAGCGTGTAGATAGCTGTGCGGCTGAGTTTGCGGCGACAACCGCTTACATGTACTCGACCTATGAACAGTTTTGTGAGGCCGAACCGTCGGATAGAGAGAAAATCATGGTGCTCGGTGGTGGTCCAAATCGAATCGGACAAGGGATCGAGTTTGACTATTGTTGTGTCCATGCAGCGCTTGCCATGCGGGAGGATGGTTACGAAACCATTATGGTGAACTGCAACCCAGAGACCGTCAGCACGGATTTTGATACATCGGATCGGTTGTATTTTGAACCGCTCACCCTAGAAGATGTCCTGGCCATCGCTGACATAGAGAAACCCAAAGGCGTTATTGTCCAATTCGGTGGTCAAACGCCGTTGAAGCTCGCGCGCGCGCTTGAGGCGGCCGGCGTGCCGATCATTGGTACCTCGCCAGACGCCATTGACGCAGCAGAAGATCGAGAGCGATTTCAACAGATGCTGAATCATCTAGGTCTGACGCAACCGGCGAACAAAATTGTGCGAAACGTTGATGAGGGCATCCAAGCTGCGGAAGAGATTGGTTACCCGCTTGTCGTCCGTCCCTCTTATGTTCTTGGTGGCCGAGCGATGGAGATTGTGTATCAGCCATCTGAACTTTTGAGCTATTTAAAAGAGGCTGTGGTTGTGACGCCGGATTCCCCGGTCCTGCTCGACCGGTTCCTGGACCAGGCGATTGAGGTCGATGTAGATGCGGTATCTGATGGGAAGCAAGTCGTCATCGGCGCGATCATGGAGCATATCGAGCAAGCGGGCGTTCACTCCGGGGATTCAGCTTGCTCCTTACCTCCTTATAGCTTGTCAGAAACGTTAATCGCCGAAATCGAACGGCAGGTTGATGCGCTGGCCAGAGCGATCAAAGTCGTTGGTTTGATGAATGTGCAATTTGCCATTCAAGGTGAGCAAATCTATGTGCTCGAGGTAAATCCTCGGGCTTCGAGAACGGTGCCTTTCGTCTCAAAATGTATGGGCCGCTCGCTCGCTAAGATTGCTGCACGGTGCATGGCTGGCATGTCCCTCGCCGATCAAGGGTTTACACAAACCATTCACCCTGAGCTGTTTCACGTCAAAGAGGCCGTGTTCCCATTCAATAAATTCCCCGGTGTCGACCCGATTTTGGGCCCTGAAATGAAATCAACCGGGGAAGTGATGGGGATCGGGCGAACCTTCGGTGAAGCCTACGGAAAATCACAGTGGGGGGCCAACGATCCGATCCCAGAACGGGGCCGAGCGTTGCTCAGTGTGCGCGACCCCGATAAATCTCAGCTTGTCCCTTTGGCAAAGGATCTATTGGAATTGGGATTCAAGCTATGCGCGACCCGAGGGTCAGCCAAAATCATTGCCGAAGCGGGACTGCCTGTGGACCGAATTAACAAGGTGGTTGAGGGTCGACCCGATATTACCGACGGCATCAAAAATCATGAGATCGATCTCATTATCAATACCACAGAAGGCAAACAGGCAATCGCCGATTCCTTCGCGATTCGACGAACTGCGCTCCAGAATAATGTGTACTACACGACGACCATGGCGGGGGGGCGCGCCGTCATCTCGGCCTTGCGTCATCGGGAAGAAATCGAAGTATACTGTCTGCAAGAAATGCACAAATCGCTGGCAACCAGCGCCTAGCCCCATTCTCAACACGAGTCCGTTTACATGGACAAAGTCCCGATGACAGCAGAGGGCGCAAACGCGCTCCGCGAAGAAATGAATCGACTGAAATCAGTTGAGCGGCCGAGAATTGTCCAGGAAATATCAGAAGCGCTGGAGCAAGGCGATCTGCGTGAAAACGCCGAATATCAGTACGCTAAAGAAGAACAAGGACTCATAGAGGCTCGGATTTCGGAAATCGCTGGCAAGCTGTCAGCTGCGCAAATCATCGATATCCGCGCTATTCCCCCAACGGGGAAGGTCATTTTCGGTACAACGGTAACACTTCTAAACGTGAATACGGATGAAGAGGTCCGCTATCAAATCGTAGGTGACGATGAGGCGAGTATTGCCGAGCAAAAAATTTCGGTTTATTCCCCTGTGGCGCGAGGATTGATTTCGAAGGAAGAGGGGGATTCTGTCGTCATTCAGACGCCTTCGGGTCCTGTCGAATATGAAATTCTGACGATCGAACATCTCTAGCACGCACTCACGCCAGCGCTTGCGAGCGGGTTGCGCATGGAGGCCAAAAAGGTTCCGTGTCCTTTTGGGGCGATGAAGCCCGCTTTTCGAGTCAGCTCTTAGCCGTGTCTGATGAGGTTAGAGAGGTGAGGCTTGGGTGTGGCGGCCGATCGAAGAATGAGGAACATGCCCCCGACGGACTGAATGCAGGTTGCGCCGGTTAGCTCTAGAATGGACGCGATCATTTCTGAACGCTCAGCGCGATCACCGACGATCTTAATCTTGATTAACTCGTGATCCGAGAGCGCCCGGTCTAGCTCGTTCATGAGTTGATCCGTGAGACCTTTGCCGCCCACGGTGACGATGGGCCGCAACTGGTGACCAATTGCGCGGAATCGCTTCCTGTCTTGTTGAGAGTAGGTCGCCATAGCGTCTGGCCTGCCAAAAAAGGTGGGGCATTTTACCCAAAGAAATCCTGTTCAACTAGTCATATGAGCCGATCTAAATCCAGTCACGAATGGTTGAGAGAGCACGAAAAAGACCCGTTCGTGCATCGGGCTCGGATCGAGGGCTATCGGTCAAGGGCGAGCTATAAGCTCCTCGAGATTGAGGAACGGTACCAATTGTTGAGTGGTTGCCGTCGAGTCTTGGATTTGGGAGCCGCCCCAGGCGGTTGGTGTCAGGTTGTTAACCGTTTGCGCGGTGCTCAAACTGAAGTGTTCGCGATCGATTTATTGCCCATGGAGCCCATTCCCGGTGTGACCTTCTTCCAGGGTGATTTCACTGAAGATGCCGGTCTCGAAGCCATCAAGGGGTTTTTGGGGGATCAGCAAGCAGACCTTGTAATCTCGGATATGGCCCCCAATTTAAGCGGTATGAAGGCCGTGGACTTGCCCAAGAGTGTGGATCTCGTCGAGCTCGCAATTCACTGTGCGGATGATTTTTTGGTCACCGGTGGTCACTTTCTTACGAAAGCATTTGAAGGAGAGGGGATTGATACCTTGAGACGCGAGATTCGTACGAGGTATGAGAAACAGGTTAACATCAAGCCCAAGGCGTCCAGAGGACGTTCGAAAGAGATCTATCTATTGGGATTGGGCAAAAAGCCATAAAACTCTGAAGGTTAACGTAACTTAACGTCCGAAATTAAACCGACGAAGTCAAAATGAGTTACGAAGAAGTCGGCAAAAGAACAATCGCTTGGCCATCGGCTCATTTTGGCGGCGCTTAAAATAGGATATCAATGTGAACGACATGGGAAAAAATCTGCTGCTCTGGCTCGTCATCGCTGCCGTGCTGCTCACCGTCTTCCAAAATTTCAATGTTCAGCGAGGGCCAGAGGAAATCGAGTATTCGAGTTTCCTTGATCTCGTTAATCGTAATCAGGTGACGCAGGTCGAAGTGGATGGGCTGACGATCCGAGGGGAAGGCATTGATGGTCGGCGATTTGAGACCATTCAGCCCCAAATCGTTGATAAGGCATTGATCGATGATTTCTTGGACCACAACGTGACCTTCAAGGGTGAGCGCCCAGAGCAGCAGAGCATTTGGACGCAGCTTCTTGTCGCGAGTTTTCCGATTCTTGTCATCATTGCGGTGTTCATGTTCTTCATGCGGCAAATGCAAGGAGGTGGCGGTGGCCGCGGTGGACCGCTTGCTTTTGGTAAGAGTAAAGCCAAGCTGCTGGGAGAGGATCAAATCAAAACGACGTTCGCTGATGTCGCCGGTGTCGATGAGGCCAAGGAAGACGTCAAAGAATTGGTCGATTTCCTCCGTGAACCAGGTAAATTCCAAAAGCTTGGCGGCAAGATCCCAAGGGGTACGCTCATGGTGGGGCCTCCGGGCACCGGGAAAACCCTTTTAGCCAAAGCCATTGCTGGCGAGGCCAAAGTGCCCTTCTTTTCAATTTCTGGTTCAGACTTCGTTGAGATGTTCGTGGGTGTGGGTGCATCAAGGGTGCGCGACATG
>JALRJG010000250.1 GCA_023261215.1 Pseudomonadales bacterium
CGAGCCGA
Source organism: Pseudomonadales bacterium (assembly GCA_023261215.1). Classification (GTDB taxonomy): domain Bacteria; phylum Pseudomonadota; class Gammaproteobacteria; order Pseudomonadales; family Azotimanducaceae; genus UBA9926. The sequence continues at coordinate 9 of JALRJG010000250.1, forward strand.
AGTGAAGGGCATTGTGAGCTTCTACTCAGATTTCAGAACCTCACCCCCCCCAGCCAGAACGTTGAAACTTTGTCAGGCCGAAGCATGCCAAGCTCGAGGCGCTCGAGCAGTTTGTCAGGCGGTTGAGTCCGAGACTGGACAGCGGATCGGTCAGGCTCACGAGGGCGCTGAGCTTGAAGTTGAGGCAGTTCATTGCTTGGGGCTTTGCGCACATGGTCCTGCCGCCTGGGAGGGGGACAATTTCTTTGTGGGTCTCAGCGCTGGCGATGCGAAGGAGCTCGTTTCCGGAACCTTATCTGGGCTTGCTTGGGCCGATGCGACATCGCTCGACGATGCGTCTCCCGAGTGGCTTGAAGGTCAAACCCGTCTCATTTTCGCAAGGGCCGAGACGAGCGACCCCTTAGATCTCGATGCTTATGTGAGCGATGGGGGCTTCTCCACACTTGCTCGTGGCAGCAGCGATTTGCTTCTTGATATTGAAACCTCAGGGCTCAGAGGGCGCGGCGGCGCGGGCTTCCCTGCAGCCATCAAATGGCGCACGGTGGCCAGTCAAGACTCTGACACGAAATATGTCGTGTGTAACGCCGATGAAGGCGACTCAGGGACCTTTGCGGACCGCTTGATTATGGAGCGTGCGCCTTACCTGTTGCTTGAGGGCATGGCGCTGGCCGCCAAGGCGGTTGGCGCGAGCGAAGGATTTATCTACCTACGCAGTGAGTACCCGAAAGCCGCGCTGATTTTGGAAGAGGCATTGGCGCGGCTTGAGCGATCTGGATTATTGAAAGACCGATTTCGAGTTGAGCTCTTTATCGGCGCGGGTGCTTATATCTGCGGAGAAGAGACGTCGCTTTTAGAAAGTCTCGAAGGTCGGCGTGGCCTCATTCGAGCCAAACCCCCGTTGCCTGCCATTTCAGGTCTCAAGGGGCAGCCCACATTGGTTCACAATGTGGTGACCTTGAGCGCTGTGCCATGGATCGTTCAGCATGGCGGTGGCCGATACCGCGCATTAGGGGTTGGGGCATCCACAGGCACGATGCCCTTTCAGTTAAGTGGCAACGTCAAGCAAGGGGGTATCGTGGAAGTGCCGTTTGGCATGACGTTGCGAACGCTCGTTGAATCCTTTGGCGGCGGGACTTTGAGTGGTCGGCCCATAGGCGCTATCCAAGTGGGTGGGCCGTTGGGCGCCTATCTTTTACCAGACCAGTTCGACACGCCATTGACGTATGAGGCGATGAGCAGCATCGGCGCAGGGATTGGTCATGGCGGCATTGTTGTGTTTGATGATCAAGTGGATCTCATTGAGCAAGCCCGGTATGCCTTTGCATTCTGTGAATTGGAGTCGTGCGGTAAGTGTACGCCCTGTCGTTTGGGTGCGACGCGAGGCAAGGAATTGATCGAGGACATTCAAAAAGAGGGGCCCTCGCAGGAGAAGATTCGGCTTCTGGACGATTTGTGCGAAGTCATGACTCATGCGAGTCTGTGTCAATTGGGCGGGATGACGCCTATCCCGGTGCGATCAGCGCTCAAGCCAATGATCGATGCTGTCCGACAAGAGGATCCCTCATGAGACTCGCTGATCCAGATTTTGGTACCCCTGATCGCGGCGGAGAGACGGTCCACCTGCGTATTAACGGGCAGTCAGTCGAGGCTAAGTCCGGCGATTCCATTATGCGCGCGGCCCTCACCGCGGGGATCCCTATCCCCAAGCTTTGCGCCACGGACTCACTCGATGCCTTTGGCTCCTGTCGGTTGTGTTTGGTTGAGGTCTCTGGGCGAAAAGGTTTTGTTTCGTCCTGTACTGAGCCGGTGTCGGAAGGGTTGTGTGTGACGACCCAAAATGATGAGCTCGCGAAGCTCAGGCGCGGCGTGATGGAACTTTACATCTCCGATCACCCGTTAGATTGTCTGACGTGTGCCGATAATGGCGATTGCGAACTGCAAGATGTCGCAGGGCAGGTGGGCTTGCGAGAGGTGCGTTATGTGGGCGGAGCGTCGCACACGCAGGAATCTGCAGACACATCGAATCCCTATTTCACCTACGACCCCAGCAAATGCATCGTGTGCTCCCGCTGCGTAAGGGCCTGTGAGGAGGTTCAGGGCACCTTTGCACTCACAATCAGTGGTCGTGGTTTTGAGTCCCGAGTGAAGACCGGCGCGGACAATTTCTTTGACAGCGACTGTGTTTCATGCGGCGCCTGCGTGCAGGCCTGCCCAACGGCGACATTGATGGAAAATACGGTGATCGAGCAAGGCGTGCCGGATCGAAGTGTGCTCACCACCTGTGCTTATTGCGGCGTAGGCTGCTCGTTTAAAGCAGAAATCAAGGGGGATCAGGTGGTTCGCATGATTCCCTTCAAAGGCGGCAAGGCCAACGAAGGACATTCCTGTGTGAAGGGTCGATTCGCTTGGGGCTACGCGCAACACCAAGATCGCATCACCGAACCGATGATTCGCGCGTCCACGTCACACCCCTGGCGAAAAGTTACTTGGGAAGAGGCGATTCACTTTGCGGCGGAGCGTTTAAAAACCATTCAAGCCAGTCATGGTCGGTTCGCAATTGGTGGTATCACCTCCAGTCGGTGTACCAATGAAGAAGTTTGGGTTGTTCAAAAGATGATTCGGGCTGCCTTTCAAAATAACAATGTGGATACCTGCGCGAGGGTCTGTCATTCGCCTACGGGCTATGGGCTCAAGCAAACCTTCGGAACCTCTGCGGGAACCCAACATTTTGAATCTGTGAGCAAGGCGGACGTCATCCTTCTGATTGGCGCTAACCCGACG
>JALRJG010000251.1 GCA_023261215.1 Pseudomonadales bacterium
TTTCCGCTCAGTTACCCGAGGTGGTGGTGAGGATTGAGGCCGCGGTAGCGGCGCATCAAGCAACCATCCAGCAGGCGGACCCTATTTTCGACCGTAGGGTGACTCCTGCGCCTTGAGCTTTAAGGTCAGCGTAGCGCTCATCTAGAGTCCGGTGGGCTTGCCTTAAAGCGGCCGGATCGAAGCGCCAGCCTGGGCCAAGAAATTCGGTGGGGTTGCACATTCGATTGTCGTGCAACCCCGCGACATGCCCCAATTGACGCTCCTCACACGAATCTCTATGTTCGAATTCAGCACCCAGAAGTGAGACGAGTTCGGCCTGATGAATGAGACCCTCAAGCAGAAGGCACTAGGCGATCACTACCGCGTGGCGATCATCGGTGCAGGGGTGGGCGGCCTTTATCTGGTCAAGCGGCTTACCGATTTGGGCATTGATGTGGTTCTTCTCGAAGGCGAGGGTGGTGTCGGCGGCACCTGGTATCGCAATCGCTACCCAGGTGCTCGATTTGATTCAGAAAGCTATACCTACGGGTTCTCCTTCTCGAAGTCCTTGCTCAATGAATGGCATTGGCAGGAACGATATTCACCACAGCCGGAAAATCTTCGTTACTTCAATTATGTGGTGGAGAAGTTCCAACTGGCTGAACACATTCATTTTAACTGCTGGCTCACTCACGCTCATTGGCAGGAGGCCGAGCGGCACTGGTGGCTCGCGCTCGGCGACGGTCGGCAGCTAAAAGCCGACTTCGTGATCAGTGCGATTGGGTTGTTATCCGTGCCGACGAAACCCCGATATGAAGGCGTGGATCGCTTCAAAGGTGATAGCTTTCATACGTTTGAGTGGCCTGACGAGCCCGTCTCCCTCGAAGGTAAGCGGGTTGGCGTAGTCGGCACGGGTGCGACCGGTATTCAGGTGATCGGTGAGATCGCGCCTATCGTCGATTCGCTTCATGTGTTTCAGCGTCGACCCAACTGGGCGGCCCCTCTAAATAACAGCGCGATCTCCGGCGCAGAGATGGATGATATCCGAGCAAAGTATGAGGAGATTTTTGAATTTTGCTCTAAAACGCCCGGTGGCTTTGCGCACGAGCCCGATCGAAGGGGGTTTTGGAATTTCACACGAGAGGAGCGCGTCGCATTTTGGGACGAACTCTACGATCAACCGGGATTTTCAATCTGGCTCGCAAACTTTCGGGAGATCTTCACTGACGAGAGAGCGAACGCGGAGTTCTCAGACTACATCGCTGGCCGGATTCGAGCACGGGTCCGTGACCCAAAAATTGCTGAGAAACTCATCCCAAAGGATCATGGCTTTGGCTGGCAGCGCGTACCGATGGAAACGAATTACTATGAGGCATTCAATTTACCTCATGTGCACCTCGTTGATCTGAATGAAACGCCGATCACCAAAGTGACCGAGTCTGGGATTGAAATCAGTGAGGGATTGATTGCATTGGACCTCATCGTTTATGCCACCGGATTTGATGCAGTGACCGGAGCGTTTAATCGGATAGATATCAGAGGTGTGGGTGGCCGATCCTTAAGAGAAAAGTGGGCCGAGGGTCCTGAAACTTATTTGGGAACCCTGGTCTCAGGGTTCCCTAACTTCATGATGGTCGCGGGTCCCCAAAGCGCGTCCTCACTCAGTAATTTCCCGCGTGCTATTGAAATCGGGGGTAATTGGATTGCGGATCTGATAAGTCACGTCATGGGAACTGGTTGCTCCCGAGTCGAGGCGACTGAAGAAGCCGAAGCCGAGTGGACCGCTCATGTGGCTGAGATGTATGAAGCGCTTTTGATGCGAAAGGGTAAAGGGTGGTTCACCGGCTATAACAGCAACCTTGACGGGCACACCGGCGAGAGAATTCACTATTTCGTCTATAACGGCGGGGCGCCCAAATTCCATGAAACGCTTCGATCGGTGGCGAGTGAAAACTATCGCGGGCTCACAATGAGTTAGGCGGATTCAAAAGCCAAAGTGAGTACCCCAATGGAGCGCTCCCATCAAACACCCAGTGCCTCTTTCGCTCGTTTAATGCCGCCGGCATAAATACCGGTCGCGGTGCGAATGGCTTCGTCCTCATCTCCTCGGGGATCAAATTCGCCTGTCCATTCGACTGTGCAGGTGTCATCGCTGGTCGCCATGATCCGAACACGGGCTTTGTAATTTGCAAAGGGTAGCGGCGAATCATCATTCATGATGCAGTAGGCAAAGGTCAGTGCTTTGGCATCGTGTTCGTCCAAGCGTTCGATAATGACCCCACCGCCCATTCCGATGCGCCGGATCATGCCGATCCCGGATCCTTCATAGACAACCGACTCAACGGCGCCTCCGGGTTGAATGGCGTCGAACGGGCTCAATTCAGCCCAGACCGCCTGCGCTGAAGCGTTGATCTCTTTAATGACTTGTGCGATTGCCATGCTGCATCTCTGAATCATTGAGGGATTGAGAATAATTCTTTCCTGATTCGTTCGCCAGACATCCATGTTTGGCGGGTCTTCTCACTGGTGTCCCGTCGCCATTCTAGGCAACATGGGTGGATATTTGACGTAATGATTGGGGTTAAATGTGACGAGGACTTCCCTTTGCCTTGCGTGCTTGATGCTGACGGGGTCTTGGATCTCAGTTTTGGCCGATGTGGTTGTGCGCGAGCCAGTGGTTGCCGAACTGCATCAGCTGTTTGATGACGCTTGGGACCAAGATATGCGGGACAGCCCGGTTTGGGCGTCGATGTTGGGTGATCGGCGTTTCAATCGGCAGTGGGCAGATACTTCTGAAGACGCAAGG
>JALRJG010000252.1 GCA_023261215.1 Pseudomonadales bacterium
ATTTTTGCGGATCATGGTTTGAAGCTGGTGCCCTTCTCGAGATCAGCGGGAACGATCGACACACAAGCGCTCGGGCAGCTGATCGAGACCCATCAACCAAAACTTCTTTATACCATTCCATTCTTTAGCAACCCCTTGGGCGACACCTTGTCCACTCAAGCCATCGAGTCCTTGATATCGATGTGTTCGAAGTCAGGCACCTTGCTGGTCAGCGACGAAGCCTATCAATACCTGGCATTTGATCACCAAGCCGAATCCAGCCTGGCCAATCGCGCAGCGGGTTCAAAGGTTCTCAGCCTGGGTACATTTTCAAAGATCCTTGCACCAGGACTGCGAGTCGGCTGGATTCAGTGCAATGCGGTACTTAGAGAGCGCCTTCTTGACCTCGGTTGGGTCAATAGCGGCGGCGCGATCAATCAATGGGGATCCCTCTTGGTGGGATCCATTCTCGAAGCGGGTCGGCAGGCGTCACTCCTTGAGACCACGCAGACCCTTTTAGGGGCCAGAGCCCACGTTATGCACGAGTGCCTTACGCAACATCTCGGGACTATCGCCACCTGGGATGCCCCCAGGGGGGGATACTTTGTGTGGGTGACGCTCACAGAGGCTGCCGATACGACGGCGCTTCTCCCACTCGTACGAGAGCAAGGGGTGGGGTACCAGCCCGGGGCCAGTTTTTCTTCAACGGGCGCCCACGGCCAATCCATGCGCCTCTCTTTTGCGGCCTATGACACCAATAAAATCGACCAAGGCATCAACCTTCTGGGCACCACGCTTAAGGGACTCATCCATTAAGTCCGCGCAGCCACGTCAGCGGAGCGGGGTTTTAATCCAACGCGAATTGCTCTGTCGTTGGTGCACCGCGCGACGAGTCATCCGCCATCATCATCGCCTGCACCAATTGCCCACGCAATTCAGCGGCTAAGCCATCGGTGAGGGACAAGGGCTTCATTTCCTCCGGATCTTCTATGAGATCAAACACCTGCTCTTCACCCTTCGAATTGACGGAGTAGCGATATTGAGGCGTGACGAGGGTGCGGGTCCTGGCAGGAATCGGCGTCAGTGACGCGGTTACCATCGGCAAGTCGTCCTCAATCAACACGTGGTCACGAATCGCGCTCTGGCTAGCGAGCGTTTCTCTCAAACTGTGACCCTGAATACCGTCAAAGGCCTTGAGCCCGGCAAGATCGAGTAACGTCGGCGCTAGATCGAGCGTTGTGGCAAGTGCGTCTGTTCGCCCTGCCGCCACACCTGGACAACGAATGGCGAGCGGCACCTGGAGCGTCCCTCGGTAGTGCATAAAGCCCTTCAGGAAAAGACCATGCTCACCCATCATGTCGCCGTGATCTGAAGTAAAGACGATTAACGTGTGATCTAGGAGTCCGTCGTCACGCAAGGCCGCCATCAGTCGGCCCACCCCCTCATCGATCATGCTGATCATGCCGTAGGTCGCCGCAATGGCTTCGCGAAGCAGCGCATCACTGCCAAAGCCACAGGGCGCAACCCAATTCCGCTGATCTTTTGGGTGAATACGGGCAAAGTGACGCAGATGCGCTGGGGCCCCCTCCAACCCGTCATGGCGAGATTCCGGAAGCGGCATGTCCTCAGGTCGATACATGTCAAAAAAACGACCAGGGGGTGTCATCGGGTGATGAGGGTCAGGATAAGAGCACCAGGCGAAAAAAGGTTGCTTGCGCGCGCTCTGCGAGCGAATGAAGTCAATGGTTCGCTCGGTCACGTAATGCGTTGAGTGCCAAGCCTCTGGATAAGGCGGCCGATAGATCTGACGCCAGTTCTGGCTGCGATCAGAGCCACCCGTGTCGGTGTCCTGATCGATGTACAGTATCGACGGATCACCGCCTTGGTCGACCGCCCACTGCAAGTGATGCCCGGATAGACAAGCACCATGGTCGATCGATAACTCAATGTGGTCGAACCCGTAAAAATCAACTGGATCCTCGGGTCGAGACCGAAGATATCGCTCACCGTCCTCAACCGTATCCCAGCCTTCTGCGAACGGCGATCGACTCGACCCTTGGCCTCGGTACGCAAGGACCGCGTTTCGGCTCATCCCGTGCTGAAGGTGCGACTTCCCCAGCAACCCCGTGGCATAGCCTGCAGCCTTAAACTGCCTTGCAACCGTATTGACGTTCCAGTCCAGCGATCGGTCATTAAAGACAACGCCGTGGGCAGACGGCATACGACCCGTCAACATGGTGGCGCGATTTGGCATGCAGACAGGATTGGAGACCCAGGCATTATCAAAGACCATGGCTTCTGCAGCGAGCGCGTCCAGATGGGGCGTCGCGACCACGTCATTACCCATAAAGCCAACGTCTTTGGCTCGATGCTGGTCGGTGACAATAAACAGCACATTCATGGGCGTTTCTTGCATGGCTAACCCCTCTCTTGTTAGACCCTCGCGTCAGTCGCCCTGCCCCAACGAGAGCAGCCGAACCGCGTGGGGATCGTCAGGCCAGCAGTTCGGTCAGCGCAGACGACAAGTTCTCGATATCCGCCGAGCTGGTGTAGTGCACAAAGCTCAGACGCAAAACCCCAAAATCACGATCAATACCCATGGCATCAAGCACTCGACCACCATAAAAATCACCGCCCCCGGCAATGATGCCTCGCGCGGCAAGATCTTCAGCCAGCGCCATCCCGGGGCGATCACACAGCAAGGAAATGGTGGGTGCTTTACGCGTTGCCTCCCTTGGCCCAATGAGCCGTGCGCGACCCAAAACATCAACCTGCGCGAGCAATTGTTCTGTGAGTTCAAGCTCA
>JALRJG010000253.1:0-245 GCA_023261215.1 Pseudomonadales bacterium
CGGGTGTCGTAGTAACAGGCCCACACATCATTGGCAAACAGTTCGCACGCCTTCTCAAAGCCCTGCGCCTCGAGTGCTGATTTCGCGCCGTCGTAGTCGGCTTCTAAGCGCGCCACGTGGTGCAACCCGTAAGCCCCATCGCCAAACATATCGCGGTAGATTGAAGGTTGCTGATCATGTTGCTGAATCAACTGAATCTGACAGTGACCGGCGTATCCGAAACCGTAAGAAACGTCGGCTTCAAT
>JALRJG010000253.1:255-2765 GCA_023261215.1 Pseudomonadales bacterium
CGTTCCTTTGTATTCAAATTGATCTGTCTTGTGGTGCTTTGCCACAAAAAAAGGGCCTGCGCCTAGCGTTTTCGCGAACTCAATGGCCGAGGCTTCAATGTCCTCGACGAAATAGGCATATTGAAAAATCCCTGCGTTGACGTCCACGTTGATTCCTCCGATCTGGTCCTCAGTACTGAGACAAGGCGCACACTTATTGAAAGCAATAAACCACTCCTGACCCCGATGGGTCAACCAGATGACTACCCCAAAACATCCCTCAGAGAGCGCATTCCCAACGGGAGCACGGCCCCATTGATCAAGTCATCCGCTGTTACTAGGCGATTCACGCGGCCCAATTCCAATTAAAGGCCAGCGCGAACCACTGGCTCCTGCTCGGGATGTAGGAGATCGATTGGCTCGCTGATGATGACCCGGGGGCGCACCGAATTGGAGTGATTACCTGGGCATTTTGAAAGGTTGAACACACGCCGCGCACGACGGGTTGCACTTGGCACCAAGATCAATTCACATTGCATCCTGTGCTTCGAGCGCTGCGCACGGCACAAGAACGATTGCGTGGCAAGCGAGACTTTGCTGACAACTTCCAATGTTTGAAGGAGCATCCTTTTGAATCGAGCCTACTGGGTTGTATCGGCCGCCTACGCGGTTGCCTTGATCGTTGCGATCATCACTTATCGAGCAGGCTTTATGAGCGACTTGGTGCTTGATCTACTCCTCGCGGACCTTGCCGCAACGGGGGTCATCTTTATCTTCAGCTTTGCGGTTCGAAATTCGAGCCTGTACGACCCCTATTGGAGTCTCGCCCCGATGGTCCTGTGGTGTTTTCTCCTCGTGCAATCAGAGCCTTTATCGACCCGTCTGGTGCTTTGCGGCGCCGTGATCATGGTTTGGGGTGCAAGACTCACCTGGAACTGGACCAGAACCTGGCGCGACCTCACAGAGGAGGATTGGCGCTACCGTCAGCTTCAAAGCGACTCTGGGCGTGCCTATTGGCTTGTGTCACTCTTCGGTATTCATCTATTCCCAACGGTTCTGGTATTTCTGGGGTGTATGGGGCTAATTCGCGCGGCCGAAGCCGGAGAAACTCCACTGAACATGCTGGATCTCGCTGGAATCATCATCGGCGCGAGCAGTATCTGGATTGAGGCGCGGGCTGACTCAGCGCTGCATCAATTTCGGGCCAATAGGACTCATCGGGAGGAACATATTCAACAATCGGTATGGCGTTGGTGCCGCCACCCAAACTACCTCGGGGAGATCGGCGTGTGGGTGGCCATTGGCTGCTTTGGCCTCGCGGCTGTGGGCTGGGAGACGCTGGTCATCGCGGGTCCTCTCGCTATGATCTTGCTCTTTACCCTCATCACGATCCCCATGATCGAGAAAAAGCTCGCGGCCGATAAACCAGGCTATGCCGAATATCAGCGTCAAACACCCATGTTGCTGCCTTACGGACGTCTAAAAAACTAGTCAGCCTCGGGTTGTAAGGTCCACATCATCCGAAACGGCGTTCGCGGCGCTGAGAGCACATTGCGTATTTTGAGCGCTAAGGCCACCTCCGCCAGTCGTTGACCCGTCTTCAATCCCAGTATGAGTTCCCCTTCTGCGGGGATCGTGACCCAATCCGCCGCGTTGAGGAAACTCATGTCACCTTCCAACTCAACCGTGAGCGGCAGATCGCCCCGGTTGGCCAGCGTGAGTTCCAAGACATCCACGTTTTTTGGATAACGCGCCGCCTTGACCTCGATCAGTTCGGGCATCAATCGCGCGAGGTCACGCTCGCGCCCCATGAGCCAGTCTTTGTAATAGACGACTGTATTCCGATCGAAAAGCGCCTGACGAAGGGCATCGGGCGTCGCCGCATCAGCCAAGACCAGGGTTACAGGCCGATGCCCGCCCTCATGCGGTCGGTAATCCCAATCAATGAGGTCGTGCACATCGGACACGCCAATCAACGTCAGATTCTTCTCGAGCGCCAGCGCAAAGGCTTCTTCCGAGTAACCTTCGCCATTAGCGATTTCAATGCCGTGTAGCCAGCCCTGATCGATCATCGCCTGGTGGAACGTCGAAGGCCGGGTTACACCATTTCTTTGTTGGCTGAGCCAATCCGGATGATTCCAGAACAGAAAAGCGCCCTGCTCGTTCGCTGACTCAAGCGCGCGCTCCGCTGGATACTCGCCCGCCGCGTCATAGACTGCGTTCACATCTGCAGGGTTATCAAAGGATTTCACCCCAAGCAACGGATTCGCGTCTGTCAGAAAAACGGCGTTGATGTGCCCAACAGGCCAGTCGCGGGTAATTTCCGAACCCTGAATCACCATCAGGTCGCGCCCCTCGGCCGCGGCCGCGGCAATGGCGTGGGCACGATTCCGATCGGCATGCGGGAGATCTATCAAGTGCGGCTGCCACTCGAGATGCTCGGTGATCGCGATTGCATCGAGCCCATCTCGCAACGCTTCTTCGACCCGCGTTCTTGGCCAGACGTGACCATCAGAAAACACGGAGTGCAT
>JALRJG010000254.1 GCA_023261215.1 Pseudomonadales bacterium
CCCGACGTCGCGCTTTCGTCCACAACAATGGCATTCGTCGGCAGATAATGACCCACCGCACGGGCAATCGCTTCAGGCCCAAACTCACCGGTTGACAACTCGGGCTTCGCAAGCACGATACGCTGAGCCGACACACCGGCAGCACCCACTTCATGAGCCAACCGTGTCAGCGCATCAAGGGCATCATCTTCGACGGCAGCCAGCGTATGGCATTGACAATTTTCTGGGTAAAACTCGCTTGGCTTACCAGGATAGGCAAAAAAACCAACCGGCGCTTTGGTTCCCACCATAATCAACTGATCTGCGGCTTCAAGTTGGACGGTTGCTTGCTCAGCAAAGTAGCCCAATCGCTCAATATCAGCTCGCCCTTCGCCTCGCGCCACTTTCGGCGTGAAGGTGTCACAAAAAACCTTTGCGCCCGTGGCCTGACAAATCTGGTTCGCTAGCGCCAATCCCTCTTCGCACAAGGCTTGGTTTGACATCAGCAGGTACGTGGTTCTACCGTTCTTGAGCCACTCACTGGCTGTGCGAACCATCGACTCGTCAACCGAGGGTCGTTTAGGCACCGGCAACGCATCAACGGGCGCAACTGACTCGTCCCAGGCGCAGTCTGCGGGGATGATCAAAGTCGCAATCTGACCGGGAGCGGATTGCGCTACTTGGGCTGCCTCTGCAGCAGCTTGGGGTAACTTTGCCGCTGAAGGCACGGTCTGAAACCAGTGAGATACGGGCGCAGACAACCCTTCGATATCTGAATTCAGAGGCGCATCATATTTCTTATGGTAAGTTGCATGATCACCGATCAGGTTGATCACCGGGGAATAGGCTTTTTTGGCATTGTGTAGGTTCGCCGACGCATTAGAGAGACCAGGCCCCAAATGAAGTAACGTCAGCGCGGGTTTGCCTGCAATACGGGCGTACCCGTCTGCAGCACCTGAACACACGCCTTCAAACAGTCCCAAAACAGCGCGCATCTCTGGATTCTTGCCAATGGCCGAGACCATGTGCATCTCCGACGTGCCAGGGTTAGCAAAACAAACCTCAACCCCTGCATTAAGGAGCGTGTGCAACATACTCTCAGCGCCATTCATCATCGGATATCCTTTCTTACTTTAGGCCAGCAATATACCGACCTCGCCCGCCCCGCACCAGCGACAGCCCGTCATTTTGCCGCGTCTTTTTTGCACGCCTGGTCCAGAAACGCAGGCGGGGTTATGAATCGAGCCACCTTCGCGGCAAAGGCCTATGCTAAAGTCACGACCATGGAAACAAGCGTCCAATTCGAACAAACGTACCGGCAACTGCCCGAACGTTTTTACTCCAACGAGTACGCAAAGGCAGCCAGCGCGCCCTCATTGCTCGCCTTTAATGAGGATCTAGCCGCCTCTCTGGGTTTACCCAAAAATTGGATCGCAGATGAAGAGGTCCTGGCCCTTCTTTCGGGACGCCGTCAACTCGAAGATCCTCCCCCACTTTCAATGCATTATGCCGGCCATCAATTTGGCCATTTCAATCCCTCGCTGGGTGATGGTAGGGCCATCTTGATCGGCGAGATCGTCAGCCCTGACGGGCGGCGCTTCGATGTGCAACTTAAAGGCAGCGGCCCCACAACGCATTCTCGAGGTGGAGATGGCCTTGCGCCCCTCGGGCCTGTGATTCGAGAGTATTTGATGTCGGAATTTATGTTCCGTGTTGGCGTGCCGACGTCCAGGAGTCTTGCAGCCATCGCAACCGGCGATTCGGTCTATCGTGAGCGAACGGAACCTGGCGGTATCTTGACGCGGGTCGCGAGCAGCCACATCCGGTTTGGTACATTCCAATATTTCGCAGCAAGAGCAGACCAAGACGCACTCGAACGACTCGTGACCTATGTGATTGACCGTCACTACCCGGAATGTGCGGCAGCAGAACAACCCGCTTTGGCTTTGCTCGAGGCCATTACCCTGCGAACGGCTCGCCTCATCGCCGCTTGGCAAGCGCTCGGCTTTATCCATGGCGTGATGAATACTGACAACATGTTGATTTGTGGGGAAACCATCGATTACGGGCCTTGCGCGCTGATGGATACCTTTCGCGCAGATCAGGTCTTCAGCTCGATTGATCAAGGCAGTCGCTATGCGTTCCACCAGCAGCCCGGCATTGGTCAATGGAACCTCATGGCACTGGCTGACGCATTGCTCCCCATGATCAGAGGCGATCAAGACACGAAGATTGCGCTCGCAAAGGGTGCACTTGAAACTTACGCACCTGCATTTCAGGCGGCATACGCCGCTCAAACTGCAGCCAAACTTGGCCTAGCCCACGAAGAAGCGCCGCAAGAAAGCGAATCACAGTTCCAGTCTCTCCTCGTGTGTATGCAATCCAACCAACTGGATTACACTCAAACCTTCATTGAGCTCGAGCGTGGCCTCATGGAAGAAGCGCCCGTGCGTGAATCACTGAAGCCTTGGTTCGATGATTGGCTAAAGACGTTACCGCTCGACAAAGACTCGGCGATCCGAGCCATGCGGCGGGCTAATCCCTCCATTATCGCGCGCAATCATCAAATCGAGTTCGCCATCGCAGAGGCGTACCAAAAGAATGATCTGTCTCGGTTTCATGGGCTCTTGGGCGCCATCAAAACGCCGTTTGACCGCACCCATCTCGAGAGCCCCTTCGCAACTCCGCCTCAGCCTGAGGAAACGGTACTCCGGACTTTTTGCGGGACCTAAAAAGACTAAGCGGCCAGCGCTTGATCCAGATCCGCCAA
>JALRJG010000255.1 GCA_023261215.1 Pseudomonadales bacterium
GACGAGCGGTTCATCACTGTGAGAGGAGGCTGAGCCCACCTCCGACTCGTCCGACTTGGACAATGAACGTTCGGGCAAGAGAGTGAGGCGCCGGGCAAACCCAGCATTCTCCGAGAGGGCTTGGATGTCGGGTGACTTGCTTGGAGAGCCTACCCGTTGATGGATAGAGAATGCTCAAGCGTATGCAAATACCAGCGCACAAATTTCTGCAAGGTGAATTCGAATTCCGGATGGTAGGGTCCGGGCTCAAAAAATCGGGAATTCACGCCGAGGCTGTTGCGCATGATGATGTATTCGTCTTCCATTGTGGTGTGGTGCCAAAGCCAGGTGACTTTCTCGACATCAAAGTCTTTACCCGGCACGGCATCACCGCGCACAAACCAAACCACCTCCATGTCGGTCTCGGTGAGTGCACGAGGGATAAATCGATACAACACGCAGTGGTCTGGATAATTCAGCATGAAGGTCAAGGGGCCCATCTGATAATCCCCGGCGCCGCCATCGTAGTCTTTGATGTTGCCCATCAGTGGCGCCACTGGCTTGCCGTCTTGGCTGCCTGTTAGGTAACCATCAAAGAGCCCATAGCGCATGGTGTGTACGCACGCGCCAAAACTCTCAGCATCGAGGTAGATTTTGGTGTGTTCTTTAGAGATACCTTGAATGCCGGTCACGGCGTCCGCGCGCTCAAGCATGGCGTTCACGATGGGCGCTGACTTTTCTTCGAGGTCTTTGAGCGTGTGCATTTTGGCGTAGGCCCGGTGCGACGTGGCGCAGTGGTAGCACTCGAGGTAGTTCTCAAGGACCAGCTTCCAATTCGCATGAATTCGATAGGTCTGCCGGTGCGCGACCTGGGCATGGTCAAGGTCGTAGGCACCGAGTGGCTGGCGAATGTTCTCCAAAGCGCTCAGAAAATCGCCCGCCTCTGGGTCGCAGTTGATAAAGACGAGGCCCATAAAGGTGACACACCGAACTTGCTTTAAGCCCATGGTCTCCGGCCGGAAGTCCGTCATCATGTGGGTTTCCCGAGCGGCTTTTAGGGAGCCGTCGGTGTTGTAAACCCAACCGTGATAAGGGCAGACAAACGTCTTTCGGTTACCGCTTGCTTGCTCACACACCCGCGCACCTCGATGCCGGCAGATGTTGTGCATGGCGTGGACGTTCCCATCCTCGCCCCGCGCAATGATGATGTTGTCTTCACCAATCTCGAGCAGCTGATAATCGCCCGCGTTAGGGATTTCGCTCACATGAAGCGCGTAAATCCAACTTTTGAAAACGAGATGGGTCAGTTCTCGCTCATGCACCAGATGCGAGCGATAGAAGTAAGGGTCCATCGCATGATGCGGGCGCTCTTTTTCTTGTTCGAGCTTTGCGCGCAGTCTCTCGAGAGAATCATCGACTTGTGTGTTGATCAAATGCATGAAGTCTCCTTGGCAACGACATCAGCAAAAGCTTTAGCCCCACCTCTGGCCATACTTTTAGCTCGGGATCTCAATGACCTTGAGTTGGCGCAACGGTCTGGGCAGCCCGAACACTAGCGGTTTGTCTAATAGGGTGGTGCCGGTGTTTGTCTGCGACGCTTCGGGTTAAAGAGCGGCGCTTCAATGACTTTGCAAGGCGCCAGCAGTCGCGTCCAGTGGAGTTCTCGTTGATAGTAGATCTCTGCAACCAATTCGTCGCCCACTGCGCCGTGTGGCATCTCGATTTGCGCGTAGGCAAGGTTTGATTTTGCGGTCGGGCACCACGCCGCTGATGTGACAGTACCGACTTGCTTATCACCTTTCAAAATAAACGAGTGATGCGCGGGTTTATTGCCATCAACGTCGAGAAGCGCAAACCGATATCGCGATCCTTTGGCTTTCTCGCTCAGGAGAGCCGCTCGGCCATTGAAGAGCGGTTTGTTAAAGTCGACCAGCCACGCCAGGCCCAGCTCAAACGGACTCCGTGCTCGACCCGGTCGCACCGTTTCCTCAGCGGGTACGAAATCGACGCGAGCTTGTAGAAAGCCGGCCTCGATTCTTGCGATGTCCAGCGCGTAAGAGCCGATCGGTTTGATGAGGTAATCCTTGCCTCTCTCAAAAAGTTGGTCCCAGAGCGCCTCTGCTTGCTCGGGCGCTACCCAGACTTCATAACCCAGATCGCCCGTGAAACCGGTACGACTAACCATAAGAGGCGCGCCTTCAAAGGTGTAGTGCGCCATGCCAAAGGGTTTGAGTTCGTTCAGGTTATCGAGCCCCAACAGAGAAAGCACCGTGCATGAGGTGGGGCCTTGTACCGCGAGCGCGGCAATGTCTTCGGTTTCATTCTGTATCCTGACGTCGAATCCTAGGCGACACCATTCGAGCCAGTCATCAGCACGCTGATAGGAACACAGTCTGAAGTCATCCTTGCCCAGACGAAAGATCGTGCCATCGTCCATGACTTCGCCCGCATCATTGCACCACACGGCATACCCAACACGATTGACCCCGATTTTGCTCACGTTCCGGGTCACCATTCGGTTGAGGTAGGCTTCGGCGTCCGGTCCAGTAATGCGGTACTTATTCATGGGCGAGAGATCGAACACGCCGGTCGTGCTTCGAACCGCGAAATATTCGAGCTCAACGTCAAAATAGGCATTAGGCGTGGTATAGCCCATCCAATTGCCCCAATCATTGAGGCCGCACATGGCTGCCACTCGAGAGTGGAAAGGGGTGGTGAGCAACATGGTGTCTCGGCTGGGCGCGTTCATGCCAAGTCTCCT
>JALRJG010000256.1 GCA_023261215.1 Pseudomonadales bacterium
CAGATGAAACGAGCGATTTCTTAGCCAGCTTCCTCCTGCATGGGCTTGATCTCTAGGGAACCTGTTATGAAGATTTGGATTAAAGACCCCCTTGCCGTCTTTGTTGGCGAACACGAGCAGCCCCCTAAGCGAGGCATCCTGATCGAGGATGGCGTGATCTGCGAACTGCTTTATGCTGAGCCAGATCAGTTTGATGCCACCATGGATGCGTCAAACCTGGTAGTTCTCCCAGGACTCATCAATACCCACCATCACTTTTATCAAACGTTGACGCGGTCGGTTCGGAGCGCCATCAACCGGCCTCTCTTTCCGTGGCTCGAGGCCCTGTATCCCATCTGGGCACATCTGAGGGAAGAAGATATCCGACTGAGCACTGAACTGGCCGCAGCCGAACTCCTGCTTTCCGGCTGCACAACCGCGGTGGATCATCACTATATTGTTTCTCAGGAGGTTCCTGACCCTTTCTCGATCCAGGTTGAAACCGCTCATTCAACGGGGATTAGAGCAATCATTTGCCGAGGCTCGATGAGCCTCAGCCAAAAAGACGGCGGACTGCCTCCAGATTCCGTGGTGCAGTTGGACGACGATGTCCTGCAAGAATCAGAGGCCTTCATTCGCAAATGGCACGACCCGAAACCTGGCGCTATGACTCAAGTGGCCTTAGCGCCCTGCTCACCCTTTTCAGTGAGTAAACAGTTGATGCTCGACACCGCGAACCTTGCCCGTCGGGAACAGGTGCTACTTCACACGCACCTGGCCGAGACCGAAGACGAAAACACTTTTTGCCTTACCCGTTACGGCCAACGCCCCCTTGATTATCTCGAGGAGGTCGATTGGCTTCGCGCGACCACATGGCTAGCGCATGGTATTCACTTCGATCAAGCCGAAATCGAGCGTCTGGGTCGGGCTGGGCTAGGCGTCAGTCATTGCCCGACGTCGAACATGATTCTTGGGTCTGGACTATGTCCTGTTTCCGATCTTGAGAAAGCCGGCGTTCGCATTGGTCTTGGCGTTGATGGCTCCGCCTCAGCGGACTCATCCAATATGATGCAAGAAGTGCGTCAAGCGCTGCTGTTACAACGTCTACATGCGCCGCCCGAGGCGATCACCCCAGAACGCGCGCTCACATGGGCAACCAAAGGCGGTGCGGCGCTCATCCACCGAGACGATATTGGCGCCATTGCCATCGGTCGGCAGGCCGACCTCGCCTTCTTCAGCCTTGATGAGCTTCGGTTTTCTGGCGCTGAGGACCCACTCTCTGCTTTGGTGCTGAGCGGCGCTTATCGCGCAAAGCATGTGATGGTTGCTGGAGACTGGCTGGTGACTGACTATCAATTAACGCGATTGGATGAGCATGCTCTAAGAAACGCTCACAATGAAGCGGCGAAACGGCTTCTCTCTCGAGCGTTTTGTTAGCCAAGGCGCTTGCAGCGAAACAACTCAAACAGCCGTTCTCGAGTTGCACGCTCAGAACCTAAATCTAAGACTCGGGACTTAAGCCTCAGGGCAGTCCACCGAGAACCTCAGCCTTAACGCTCAGACCCCGGAATCAGACTTAAGGCACATCTGGCCAAATCTTGAGCAGTTCGTCGAGCGCTTGGCGCCCCACCCGATAAGCCGCTTCCAATGCCTGAGCGCCCGCATCGGGATACGGACTGGTTGCACTCCAAGCCGCCGTGCGCCCGGGGGGAGGCATCGTAAAATTACTGACGGTCCTCAGCACCAATACACGATCGATGTCGGCGCGACCTATGTGATCTAAACGACGAATCGCCGCCAAAGTGCCAGAATCTTCCATGTTGGTGGTCATGAAGTTCTTTTCCAGATCGCTCTGAACTTGCACCCAATCATTCGCCCATTCATTAAGCCGGGCGCCGTGCCAGTAGGTGCTAGAGGCCAGGGTCTCGCCCATACGAACCTGCGGCACCTCTTGGGCGCGCGGGAACCCTTCGTACAAGGCTGCCAAGGTCTGTGCGCTCTCGCTCTGAGGGAGCGCTACGTCTTTCGTTGCCTGGTGCGCCCAGTTCACCAGAGACTCATTCAAGGCAAACGATACGGTGTCAACGGACCAGCCCTGCCCGATGACTTCTCCTGGGAGCACGGGCTCGGTGGCCCCCAAAGGAATCAAGCCATAGGGCCATGTCTCAGGGATCTCCCTAGCGTCTATTTCATAGGCTAGATCACCATCAACCACTTGCCGAGCCCAAACAGCAGAACCCAAACTGACATCCAAAGGGTCTCCCCCTGCAATGCCGGCAACTAACCAAACTGCTTGGCTCAAATCAAAGCGTTGATCCAAACCCAACGCCATAATCGATGCGGTGGCATTTGCCGTACCCGCACCGGTGCAGACTAAGAGCACGCCTTGATCGTTCGTCCAAAGAGGCCGAACACCCGCATCAAACGAGAGCTCCCGAGTGAACGGGTAGCGTTCAACCCAAAACTGCAGCTCGCCCGGACGATCACCGCGGGGTTCGCCGTGCTCAAACATGGTCACCACCACAGCTTTGATCATCTGGGCTTGGGACGACTGAGCGGTCTCGGTCGAGATTTCGATGGCCATGGCACTCTGACAATCGACTGCAAACCCGAGCAAGCTCAAAATCAGCGCCCATGGGCGACCTAATCGCGCACGGAGAGTTCGCGGACTCTGAGGGGGCCAGTTTTTCAAGCCCCCCTCAATCGTCTGTCGCCAGTTCACGCGACCATCGGGATCGTCAAAGACTCTAGATAAAT
>JALRJG010000257.1 GCA_023261215.1 Pseudomonadales bacterium
CCCAATCATGGCAACGACTGGGCTCCGTTGGGATCGCAATTAAGCCCAAGGCGGCGGCTTCTTCCGCAAGCCCATGAGTGGCCGGCGCAATCACGCATCCCGCCTCACCCTCGGCTTCAGTAAAGGCGATGGCTGAGGTTCCACCACTGATTCGATCGTTGAACGGCGCTTCGACATTGAACCAACGCTTCACGCTCTGATTGGCGTGAGGACCAAGTTCTGCAAGCGCGCGCCGAACTGGGTTCGGCATGCTTGCATGCCAATCAAGGCGCGTCGCCACATTCATAGGGAGTGCCATGATTAAGGCTTTCGCACTGACGGTCCGCCCATCGGCTATCTTTATCTGGTAGCCCGCTTCGATCTGTTCGACCGACGCGACGGGAGACTCAAGCCAAATATCAACGCAATCGTACGACTGGACCTCTGCAAACAATGCCCGAACCAATCGGCTGACACCGCCCTCAATCCGACACTCGACTGCGTCTAGGACGCGCTCAAGCCCACCAAATTGCGCAATTTCACGCAGAACGCCCAACGCGCTGTGCGCCGAAGCAACCGTACCCGTCAGGGTATGTAGCCAAGCCATCAGATGAGATTGCTCGAGAGAAGATCCCGGCAGCTGCGAGACATAATCCAACCATGGGATATCGAATTGCGCGGCCTCTGGATGCCACCAGACGTCCAGTCTCTGCGCCGAGGCATCTCTGTCCACCGATCCCCGAAGCCTCGACTGTTTCAACACCTCGGTGCTAACCATGCGAGGCTGACCCAATGGGTCTGCCATCATCGTTTGCTGAGACCAAGCCGGCATCTGCATTGAATGAAGACCGAAACGACGGAGCGCGGCCTCGACCTTCACATGATGCTCGGGATGGTAGAACTCGGCGCCTCGTTCCTCGACATGGCCCCGCCTCACATCCGTCTTTGTACGGCCACCCACTTCAGATTGCGCCTCGATCAAGAGCGTGCTGACGCCCCGACGGCCCAGCTCAAGCGCAGCAACCAGCCCCCCTAGGCCGGCACCTGCCACCACAACTTGGTCATCTCCCGGTCCGGCAGCCATTGTTTCGTCTCACCCTCACGATTGGTATTGTGGATCACCACTTTAACCGATGCGCCCTCTGCCCTACCTCGCGCTTACCGGGTGCCGAGCCACCTGGGCCCCGGGCGAGCCCCACCACAACCCCTACGCGTTTCGCACGCCTAGATGTATAGTACGGCCTTGCCTTGACCATTACCCGTCCCGCTCAACGAGGCATTGCGCATAGAAATACTTTTTCTCCGCAACGCAGGGCCTTGTTGCGCCGCGTCTGCCGCGCTAGCCTTCATCCCATCCACACTTTCAACCGCACGCTGATGCCTTAGGTCATGATTGCTCACTTCTCTGCCAACGAACGAACCCAAGTCATGTCAGAGGCTTTGTTCGAACAAGGCGCGATTATCGTCGAGCAGGTGGTGGATCAAAGTTTAATCAGTACCATCAAGGCTGAGCTGCAATCCCCCTTTGAAGCTGAAGGTCATCGTTTTCAGAATGATTTCAACGGCCACCACACTCGCCGGCTCGGCGGCTTACTCGAGCACTCGGAACATTCAGCGGCACTCTTGGCGCACCCCCTGGTCTTGACCCTCGCTGAGGAGGTCTTGGGACCTCACTGTGAAACCTTCCAAGTGGGCAGCACGACAGCGATCGAAATCCTACCGGGTGAGGCGGCTCAAGTGCTGCACCGCGATGATGAGTGCTACCCGATTCCAGAGAAACAAATGGAATTTCAAATTTCCGCGCTCTGGGCGCTCGACGACTTCACCGAACAAAACGGCGCAACACGAGTCCTGCCGAAAGAAGCGGCGGCGACCGAACCTGACTGCATTGAACAAGCGGTCATGGGCGCTGGATCGGCCCTTGTGTACCTGGGGTCCACTTTTCACGGCGGCGGCGCGAATCTGAGCCCGTCTCCTCGCCGCGCGATCGTCAATACCTACGCGCTCGGTTGGTTACGGCAAGAGGAAAACCAATATCTCACGCTTTCGAAAGAAGTGGTTGAAGCCCAACCAGAGTACATTCAGCGATTATTGGGGTTCCAAGCGCACGGGAAAAATTTAGGGGTCTGGCCGGACGACCCAGACGGCTACTGGTTCGATTCTTGACGATGGTGACGCGCGGGTTATCCCTCCAACAAACAGTGATTCGGCCTGCAGCGCTCGCCCTCGCCTCTAATCAACAAGCCGTGAAGGTCGCGGTCTACTCACTGCTCTTCATCAATTTCTGTGCCTATCTTGTTGATGAGCTCTCCCACTACCTTGAAAATCGCGAGCAAATCGCCTCGTTCATCGACGCGCTGCCGTACTTTGCAACCTCGCTCGACGAACTGGGTTGGTTTGGCTTATTGGCCATTTTTTAATTCATTTTCATCATGCATTCTGACAAAACCTTTTTTTCAGTTCTTCACCTCGCGCAATAATTCGACATTTGATGGAAAGGAAATAAAAAATCTGCGCGGATTCCGTTGAAAAATCATAAATCGGATGCGTGACGCGTGAGTTATGCGCGCGCAAATACCAATATGTGCGTTTTTGGTGTCTACGTTAACGAATGGGCAACCATTCCATCACATGCAGACACCTTCGCGACGCGTCTCGGCGCTGTACCCCACAAATCGCATATCAAATTGAAAATCATAAAACATGACATACGAAAATCGCA
>JALRJG010000258.1 GCA_023261215.1 Pseudomonadales bacterium
CTCCAGTTCACTCGCGATACCGGTCAGAGCGGAGCGGAGCTCAGTTTTTTGCCTCTCGTTAATCTCACCCCGTATGAGCACCACGTCGATTCCGCGCTCAGTTGGCGCGAGCCCTCTTGCCAGGCCAGCCATGGTGATGATGCCAACCAGCACCGCCGCCCAACCGAAAACTCTCATCATGCTAGCGACCTCCTCTATGCTGAGCGGTCTGTCCCTGCTGTGACGGACTCTGCCATTGATTGAATAGACGGGCAGCCAACGCGGCTGTCTCACCCGCACCCTGGGTCAACAGCACATCCCCATCGAGCAGCACGTTGGCGATGTGGTCTTGCACCAGGTCCATGTGCTCGAGCCAGTGAACCCGATCACCCATCTCAAGTTTTAATTGACGATATAAGTCTTCACCGGTTGCACCTGGAATGGGGGACTCTCCCGCCGCATAGACCTCAGTCAGCAAAAGCACATCGACGGTTTTGAGCACTTCAACAAACTGATCAAAGAGCTCACTGGTCCGCGAATACCGGTGGGGCTGATAAACCATCAGCAATCGAGAACCCGGCCAACTGGCGCGCGCTGCCTCAACGGTGGCTCGAACCTCGCTGGGGTGATGCCCATAATCATCGACGAGTAAAAACGAGATTTCTTGGATGCTGCATTGCCCCAAAACCTCGAAGCGACGACCCACACCAGAGAATTCCGCAGTGCCTCGCTGCATAGCGTCCTGGTTTAGCTCTTGATCAAGGCCAACAGCAATGGCAGCCAAAGCATTTAAGACATTGTGTCGGCCAGGCATCGCGAGCTGCACTCGAAAATCCGCCTCATAACGAGGGGCCCACACATCAAAATTCGACAAGGTGCCCACTTGTTGCCAATTCCGAGCCTGCACATCAGCGTTTTCTGAAAATCCATAAGTCAAAACAGGGCGCGTGATGCTGGGTAGCATTGACGCGACGATGGGATCGTCGAGACAGGCAATCAGTAATCCGTAGAAGGGCAAGTTATGGATGAAACCGTGGAATGCTTCTCTGAGCTTGCTGAAACTACCCTCGTAATTAACCAGATGATCACGGTCAACATTGGTTAGCACCGTGATCATCGGCTGAAGGTGAATAAAGGAAGCGTCGCTCTCATCGGCTTCCGCAATCAGGTAGCGGCCCGAGCCCAGCCGCGCGTTACTCTGAACACCCTTCAACAGCCCACCAATAATAAAGGTGGGATCCTTTTCAGCCGCAGCAAAGAGGCTTGCAACAATGCTGGTGGTGGTCGTTTTGCCATGCGTGCCTGCAATCGCGATACCGAAACGGTAGCGCATGAGCTCGCCGAGCATTTCGGCGCGTCGAACAACTGGAATCCTCGCGTCTTTCGCTGCTCGGACTTCTGGATTCGTCTCCGAAACCGCACTCGAGGTAACGACTACGTCACAGGATTGAACGTGTGCCGCGTCGTGCCCAATGAAAACTTGAGCGCCTAATGTGGCGAGTCGATCCGTGACCGCGCTCGCCTTTAAATCGGAACCTGAAATCAGGTAACCCTGATTAAGTAGCACTTCCGCGATGCCACTCATTCCAGCCCCACCGACACCGACAAAGTGAATCGCATGCACGCGCCCCATCTCACCACTTCTGGCCTTGAGTGTGTAATCAGCCATGTTGAGCCCTCCCCTTTCGATTGGGGGGCGGAGGTGCGTGGCGAATTTCCCACTCAATGCGGAGCAAGAGACCGATCATCAACCCAGTAACGAGAAGACTATTTCCGCCGAAACTCATCAGCGGGAGCGTCAATCCCTTTGTTGGCAGAACGCCCAGATTGACGCCTAAATTAATCAGTGCCTGAACACCCAGCATGACTGAGACCGCCGCTGAGAGCGCGCCGTGAAACACAAAATCAAGTCGCAACGCAATTTTTGAAATGATCAGACCTCGACAGATCAAAATCGCGAACGCAATGAGCGTCACCAGCGCACCTGCAATGCCAAGTTCCTCGACCAGGATCGAAAATAAGAAGTCAGTATGTGCCTCGGGCAAATAGAACAATTTCTGAACAGAGTTTCCTAACCCAAGTCCAAACCACTCGCCTCGACCGATGGCGATCAGCGCCTGCGTCAACTGGTAGCCGCCGCCAAATTGATGGGCCCATGGATCGGTAAACGCCGTCAACCTTGCAAGCCGATAGGGCTGCAAAAAGACCAAAAGGGCCACCAAGCCTGCGCCAATCAGCAGAGTCGGCAAAAAATACTTCATTGGCGTCTTGATCAAGAAAAGAACGGCAAAGACACCGCTCATCATCACAATAACCGCCCCGAAATCAGGTTGCGCGAGAAGTAGCGTGCTCAAGAGCATGGTCAACCCAATGGGCAGGAGATAGCCCTGCAAGGTCGTGGGGTCTAGCCCCGAGGGACGCGCCACGTAGCCAGCGATAAACATGGCAACAAAGACTTTGACGAACTCAGACCCCTGAAGCGTGAAAAAACCTAACGGGATCCAGCGGGTTGCCCCGTTGACCTCTCGACCCACGCCAGG
This sequence comes from Pseudomonadales bacterium, assembly GCA_023261215.1. Taxonomy (GTDB): domain Bacteria; phylum Pseudomonadota; class Gammaproteobacteria; order Pseudomonadales; family Azotimanducaceae; genus UBA9926. The sequence goes on from JALRJG010000258.1 coordinate 2,520, forward strand.
GATCAGAACCAAGATCAACACCAAAAGTGCCAGTAAGTAGGCGATGATGTGCAGTTTCTGCCACACACGAATGGGCGTTGCGAGCGCGAAAACCAGCGCGCAAAGGGCAAGTGCAAGAAAAACGCCGTGCCGGGCGAGCAGATGAAACGGGTGACCAAAACT
>JALRJG010000259.1:0-2381 GCA_023261215.1 Pseudomonadales bacterium
CTATGACTTAAACGACGTTGGCCGAGTGCGATTGGATCCGCCCATCGAATTGGTTTAGATTGCGCACCTTCCCTTAAGGGCAGCAGCCGCACCTTGAACAAACCCAATCCGCCCACCGCTCGATTGACCACCGGCCCCGTGCCCCAGGGTCTGCTACGCATGACCTTGCCCATGATCTTGGGCATCTCCTCAAGCCTTCTCGCGGGCCTGGCAGAGACCTACTACATCAGTTCCCTGGGTTCGATCCCGTTGGCGGCATTAGGATTTACCTTCCCTGTGACGGCAGCCCTTATGTCACTGACGCTTGGGATATCCATTGGCATGTCGTCCGTCTTGGCCAGAGCCATTGGCAGTGGGACCGATGAGCCACCGCATCTGATTGCCACGGGCGGCCTGATGCTCGCGGGGAGCCTAATGATTATCGTTGCTATCGCGGGGCTTCTGACGCTTGACCCCTTGCTGACGCTGCTCGGAACCAATGAAGAGACGCGACCACTTGCGAGCGAATACCTTGCCTGGTGGTACGCCAGTCTCTTTTTTATGGCGTTGCCGGGCGTCGGCGCGAATGCACTTCGCGCCACTGGGGATGCCAAGGTCTCTAGCATCATCATGATTGCTGGGAGCGTCCTTCAAATCTTATTGGCACCCCTCTTTGTCTTTGGCTGGTTAGGGCTACCCGAACTGGGCATGCCTGGCGCAGCGGTGGGTAACTTTTGTGCGCGCGTGGTGATCTGCCTTGTGACCGTTTATGTGCTGACCCACCGACATCAACTCCTTCAATGGGGTGGCGCAACGCTCAATGAAATTCTGTCCATCTGGCAACGCATTCTCGCAGTGGGCTTGCCTGCCATGGCGACCAATATGATTGGCCCCCTCTCGGGGGGTGTCATTACGGCCCTACTTGCCCAGTATGGTCAGGAGACCGTCGCTGGGTTCGGTATTGCCAGCCGGCTGGAGGGATTAGTGGTCATTCCCCTCTTCGCTCTGTCTGCCAGTATCGGGCCTTTCGTTGGGCAAAATTGGGGCGCCAAAGCCTTTGATCGCGCTGATGAAGCCATGCGCCTGACCTTCAAGTGGTCTCTTGCTTGGGGCGCGTTCGTCGCGCTACTGCTGTATCTGGCGCGCTACCCGCTCATTCATCAATTTGATTCGAATCCTGAAGTCAGCGAAGTTGCGGCCAGCTATTTGATTATTCTGCCTATTAGCTATGGGGCCTGGGGCATCATTATGATGACCTCGGCGATCTTCAATAGCCTCGGTCACCCCTTGCGCTCAACCGCACTCTCAATTGCTCGAATGTTGGTGATTTATCTGCCGCTGGCGTTCGCTCTGAGCGCTTGGCTCGGGGCCATGGGTATTTTCGCTGCTGCAGCAGCCGCGAATGTGATCGTGGCGACCCTGGGTTTTGTGTGGAATCGAAAGACCTTTTCGATTAAACCGGATGCAGCAACTCAGCCGGCGTAAGCTGGTGGTCCGTCAGCATATCGGCGGCATAAGTCACAAGTCCAGATAGCATCACGGGATCACTATGCGCAAGCCGCAAGCAGGCTTCCGCCATGTGCTCCACGGGTGTCACGCGCTCGGTCGGCGTCTCTTCCGTGATCAACTTATGGTGCATCACCCCGGGGGTTGCCACCAACCCGGGCGAAATCACATTCACCGCAATCTTGTCCTCGTAGACCTCCGAGGCAAGCCCCGTGGTCATTCGCTCAAGCGCTGCCTTACACATCCCATAGACAGTGCCACCTCTCGCGGGGCCGTCGAGCGCTGGATGAATCGCGGCATGGGAGCTCACGTTGATAATCCAGCCGGCGCCCTTTTGTTTCATGCCCGGCATCACGAGCTGCGATAAATGAAACGGCGCTTCGACTTGAACGCCGAACATCAATTGGAAGTGCTTATCGCTAAAAGACTCGACTCTGCGGAAGTAAGTGACCGCCGCGTTATTAACCAGCACGTCGACGAAACCAAACGCGGCTTCAGTTTCGGCAATCAATCGCGCTCGATCTTCAGGCCTCGCGAGATCAGATTGCACCGCCAACGCTTCACCTCCCGCCTCATTAATCCTCGCCGCAACCTCGGCAACGCCGCCAGGAAACTGATGGTCACCGTCATGCAAGGTGCGAGCCGAGATCACGACTTTTGCACCTTCCGCAGCATAGCGATAAGCAATTGCCTCACCAATACCCCGGCTTGCCCCCGTAACAACCGCCACTCTTCCCGCGAGCGCCCCTTGCTTGTTGATTTGAGCCATCGTTTCTCCCTTTTAGCGGATTGAGGTTTCTAACGGGTAGCCCCGATGTTGTGTTATCTCACTAGAACGGGATTGGGCGCAAGATTGTGAGACAACGCTTCCAAATTGATGAGCCTCCACACCCATC
>JALRJG010000259.1:2391-2675 GCA_023261215.1 Pseudomonadales bacterium
ATGCAGCCAATCGACTCAGGATGGTCAAACTGAGTCATCAATTGCTCGGCGCTTGGACCCATGTCTGCGATCAAAACACTTTTTCGTTGGGAGGCGCTGAACCATTACCTCACGCCAGATCATCTACGTCCGACCAGCTCCCCCTCGCACCTGGTTAACCCTGCCGTATGGCTGATTTGCGCATGTTTGCTTCTGATCAGCCTCTGGATCCCCTTTCCAAGGCACACGATCGCGACAGGCCAAGTCGTCGACATTAACCAAGTCACGATCAGAGCCCCTCTTTC
>JALRJG010000025.1 GCA_023261215.1 Pseudomonadales bacterium
GTAGAGAAGGATGGGTATTGAACTGATCAACTTGTGAGCGATTGAAGTGAAAGAAACGAAGCGATAATCGACCGGTGTCGTCTTGGAGCTGCACGACCAGGCTTCGTCTTCGGCCAAACTGAATATCGCAAGAGAGCACCTGCCCCTCGATAACGTAATCGCCCTCGCTGCTGATCGAGCCAATCGGGCTGAGTGTGGTGTGATCTTCGTATCGGAAGGGTAAGTGAAACAGGAGGTCCTGCACACTAGAGATCCCAAGGCGTTCCAATTTCGTTGCTAGCGCGGGCCCCACCCCTTTAAGTGAGGTGACGGGATGCTCGCTTGGAAGTTTCACCTTAGAAACCGGGTTACCCCGCATCAACCGCGACGATGGCGTCGATCTCGATCAATGCATCCTTTGGCAATCGGGATACTTCCACTGTCGACCGAGCGGGATAAGGCTGCTTCAGCGTGTTGGCCAATAGATCATTCACAACGTCGAATTGATTCATATCCCGCAGGTAGAGCGTGAGCTTGAGCGCGTGGTGGAGATGCGTGTTTGCTTCTGCACAGACGGCTGCAAGATTTGAAAGGGCTTGCCTGGTTTGGCTGAGGACATCGTCACCCTTGAGCGCCCCTGTCTCAGGGTCGAGGCCCAATTGGCCAGACAAAAACAACAAGCCCTGGTGCTTTACCGCCTGAGCGTAGGGGCCGAGGGCTTTCGGCGCAAGGGAAGACTGGATGATCTCTCGCGCCATGCCTAATTTCTGACCCGAATGATTCGATTCACATGATGAATGTGTCTGAGCTTTTTGATCACGTTGGCGAGGTGAACGCGATCTTGCACCTGCAAGAGCAGGTTAACGGTGGTCAGTCTCGCATCTCGTTCGAGGATGCTGATGCGCTCAATATTTGCCTCGACGCCGGTAATGGTTGATGCCAGCATCGCAATCAGCCCCTTTTCGTGTTCGAGCTCTATGCGCATTTCAACGGTGAACTCTTGATCAATTTCATCTTCCCATCGAACCGACATGATTTCCTCACCCTTAGCTCGGATCTCGCTCATATTTCGGCAAGTGTCGATGTGGATCACGATGCCTTTGCCAGCGCTGATGTGGCCGATGATGGGGTCGCCGGGAATGGGTCGGCAGCATCGGGCATAGGTGACCACCATACCCTCAGTGCCTTTGATCGGCAGGGGACCCTGGTAGTCAACTTCCAAAGATTCGTACTCTGATTGATCTTGAACCAATCGCCTGGCGACCACGCTCGCCATCTGATTGCCGAGCCCGATTTCCTGAAGCAAATCCTCAGTGCTGCTGAACTTGCCGTTTTTTACAACGGTCCGAATCGATTCTTCATTGAGCGCATCAAAAGTGACGTTAAGTGCGGAGAGCGCTCGGTCGAGTAGGCGACGTCCTAACTCGACGGATTCGTTTTCTTGTTGAACTTTGAGTGCGTTGCGAATACCGCTTCTCGCTTTGCCCGTCACCACGTAGCTCAACCAGGCAGGATTGGGCAGAGCGCCCGCTGAACGGATAATTTCGACGGTCTGTCCGCTCTCAAGGGACGCTGAGAGCGGCGCCAATCGACGGTCGATTCGGCAGGCGACGCAAGTGTTACCGATGTCCGTGTGCACAGCGTAGGCAAAATCGATCGGCGTAGACCCCTGGGGTAGCTCGTAAATATCACCTGCAGGGCTGAACACGTAAACCTCATCAGGGAACAAATCGATCTTGACGTTTTCTATGAACTCAAGCGAGTTACCCGCGCTTTGTTGCAACTCCAGTAGACCACGCATCCAGGCTCTCGCGCGTTGTGTGCCCGCACCGGCGCCTTCTTCTTTGGTTTTATAAAGCCAGTGTCCGGCGATCCCGTGGTTTGCAAACTCCTCCATGTCTTCTGTGCGAATTTGGATTTCAATGGGTAATCCGTGCATCCCAAAGAGGGTCGTATGCAGTGATTGATATCCGTTAGCCTTGGGAATCGCCACATAATCTTTGAATCGACCCGCAACCGGTTTGTAGAGGTTATGCACCATGCCCAAGACCCGGTAGCACGTATCCACGCTGTCCACGATGATCCTGAATGCATAAACATCCATGATCTCGGCAAAGGATTTACGTTTTGAGCGCATCTTGGTGTAGATGCTGTAAAGGTGTTTTTCACGGCCGAACACGCGAGCGGATATGCCCTCCTCACGAAGGCAGCTGTTGATAGAGTCCTGGAGTTTGCTGATAACTTCTTTTCGATTGCCCCGAGCCTTTCGCACAGCTTTTTCGATCATGCTCGATCGCAGCGGGTACAGAGCTCTGAAGCCCAGCTCTTCGAACTCGACACGGATCGTGTTCATCCCGAGTCTCAGCGCAATGGGGGCGTAAATTTCGAGAGTTTCGCGCGCAATTCGGCGGCGTTTTTCTGGATCCAAATGACCCAAGGTGCGCATGTTGTGGAGCCGATCCGCCAGCTTGACCAGAATGACGCGGATATCTTTGGCCATAGCGAGCGTCATCTTTTGAAAATTTTCCGCCTGGGCTTCGGCCCTTGAGTGGAACATGCTGGACAGTTTGCTGACACCGTCTACAAGTTCTGCCACCTGATCATCGAAATTCTTCGAAAGAAGTTGTTTAGGAACACCGGTGTCCTCGATCACATCATGGAGAAGGGCAGCCATGAGGCACTGATGATCAACCCGCATTTCTGCAAGAATTTGTGCCACAGCCAGGGGATGACTGATATAGGGCTCACCTGATTTTCTGGTCTGTCCTTCGTGCGCCTCCTCCGCAAAATCGTAGGCACGAACGACCATGGCCACCTGCTCTGGGGCGAGGTAGTCCTGAAGGTTTTCAGCGAATGTGTCGATGGTTGACATGTCGTTTCATCAAGACGACGGGTCTTGGATTGAATCTACTCGTAGATGAGTACGACTGCAACGCGAAAACGGTTGAATGTTTTGAAGAAAAGGCGGGTTCAGGCAGCCCCAGGTAGGGCTGCCGGCATTAAAACTCTTCTGGCGCGGGAGGCTGGCGATCAAACGCTTCGCTGAGAAGCTCCATCGTCAAGGGCTCGAAATCTTCTTTTGGCTTTTCCGTGAGAATATCTGGGCCCACAAAGCCGTCGGCAATTTCTCTGAGGGCAAGCACGGTTGGTTTATCGTTCTCTAAAGGCACCATAGGATCTTTGCCTTCTGTCGCGATTTGACGGGCGCGTTTGCTTGCAACCATGACGAGTTCAAAGCGGTTGGCAACGTTTTCAAGACAATCTTCTACAGTGACGCGAGCCATGATGGGTCCTCTTGGGCAGCATTCTCGTTTCGCGGCTATGAAGCGAGTCGGCCGCGTAGTTTATGATTCTTCGCTAGGAGCGACAGTCAAGTCATAAAGGGTGGCGGAGTTTAGCTGCAATCAGGGACTGCTGCAAGAAGGAAGGAGTGGGCTGGGGCCGTGCGCTGAAGGGTTAAGATAACAACGAGGTCAAAAGGTCTCTTAAAGCCACCTCTTGGGTAGCGCGTTTCAGTGTTTCGCCCCGACCGCTCACGATCTCTTCCAGCTGACAGAGGGCGATCTCAAATGCGTCGTTGACCACCAGAAAATCAAACGCGGCGTACTGGGATATTTCTTGAACCGATAAGCTTAGGCGGTGCTCAATCACCTCCTGGGAATCCTGGCCCCGAAGGGTCAGGCGCTGACGTAGCGCATTGAGTGACGGAGGTAAAATAAAAATTAGCTGTGCGTCTGGTATTTTCTCTTTGATCTGCAGAGCGCCCTGCCAGTCGATCTCTAGCAACGTGCACTGCCCGGATTCGCGAATGCGGTCCACTTCAGCCAGGCTCGTGCCATACAGATGGCCAAATACCTCTGCAGACTCAAGAAAACCACCGGCTGATTGGAGGGCCAAGAAGGCGTCGCGATCGACAAAATAATAATTTTGGCCATCTAGCTCGCCCGGCCTGATCGAGCGTGTGGTGTGTGACACGCTGACAGCAAGATCGGGTCGACGCTCTCTTAGGGCAGCGACGAGCGATGTCTTCCCAGTCCCCGACGCTGCGGCGACCACAAAGAGGAAGTTCGAGGAATCGCTTTGAGAGGCCGTCATGAGTGGCAAGAGAGAATCACGGATTGGGGGGAGGAAGAGGGTACGAAAACTCGAATTTCATGGCAACGATCGGGCCGTTTACTCAACATTTTGAACTTGCTCCCTTAGTTGCTCGATCAAAACCTTCATCTCCACGGCCCGTAGCGTCAGCGAACGATCCCACGATTTAGAGGCAATCGTGTTTGTTTCTCGGTTGAATTCCTGGAGTAAAAAATCCAGCCGACGACCGACCCCCTCGCGGCTTTGAGCAGAGCGAGCCAGCTGATCACGAAACTCCCCCACGTGAGCGGCCAAGCGATCTAATTCCTCTTCGATGTCACTTTTCTGCATTAACAGGACTATCTCTTGATGAAGCCGATCGCTATCGAGCTCAATGCCGAGTTCTGCAAAGCGCGCAATCAGCCGCGCACGTTGCCTTTCGACGAGGTCTTGGGTTTCGGCTTGGAGTGATACCACCTCGGCCTCAAAAGCGGCGAGCTTTTCTAGCAGGACTTGCTTGAGCGCATCACCCTCTCTTCGTCTCGCCTCGATCAGCCCTTGAACTACGTCTCTGATGAGTGTCGAAGATTGCTCTGCCGCCATCGGGCGGCTGTCTTCAAGCGTGACACCAGGCCATGCCAGTAGGTCTGTTTGGGACGGAATTGCCGCGCTTGGAAATGCGGCTTCAACTTGTGATAGCGCGTCTTTTAAGCGATCGAGCGCCTGGGCATTGACTTGCAAAGTTGCGTTGAGCTCGGGTGCCACGCGGAGCTGCCAATCGACTTTCCCTCGCTGAAGCTTGTCTCGACAGATTTGTCGGATGGTGGGCTCGAGGTAACGCAAGGCCTCCGGCATTCGGACCGAGACTTCTAGAAAGCGATGGTTGACTGACCGTACTTCGCATGTCAGACCGCTCTCGGTCAGGCTACAGAAACCGGTCATGCTGGAAATCATGGGCATACTCGTTAATCGCGAGGGCTTGAGTATAATCGACGGCCGTTTTGATGTAGAGCAACATGAGGGAGAGAACATTGGTGATCAACCGACACTCAGGAAGACAATTCGACGAATTACGCCAAGTGACGATCGAACGAGGCTTTAACGCACACGCTGAAGGTTCGACGTTGATCACCTTTGGTCAGACCAAAGTGATTTGTACGGTCAGTGTCGAACCCGGTGTGCCCTCCTTTTTAAAGGGTAAAGGTGAGGGATGGATCACCGCAGAGTACGGCATGCTCCCACGCTCAACCCACGATCGGATGGGCCGTGAAGCGGCGAGAGGCAAGCAATCAGGCCGGACGCAAGAAATCCAACGATTGATTGGCCGCTCGTTAAGACAAGCGGTAAACCTCAAAACGTTGGGTGAGCAAACTTTGAAAATTGACTGTGATGTGATTCAGGCCGATGGTGGTACGCGAACGGCCTCGATTACAGGGGCGTGTGTTGCGCTGTTTGACGCGCTCGATACATTGCCCAATGCGGCTTCGATCGAGCGGCAGTGGGTGGCAGCGATATCGGTTGGGATGGTTCAGGGTCAGGCGGTACTGGATTTGGACTATGAAGAAGACTCCACCGCTGAAACAGATATGAATGTGGTGATGCTTGAGTCGGGTGGTTTTATCGAAGTTCAAGGGACTGCAGAGGGCGCGCCGTTCAGCCGTTCAGGGCTCGATGATCTCCTTGACCTTGCAGGGCGTGGTATTTCGTCCTTGATTGAACGCCAGAAAGCATCGAGAAACGATACGCTCTGACATACCCCAGAGGTGAACGATAGGCCAAAGAGCAGCGCATCTTGCTAACCGACTAAGCAACAAAGCGCGCTGACTCTTGTAGGCGAGACAGACAGAGGATGAGACCTATGACGGAAGCTCCATCTTTCATTGAACTTGCGCTTGCCAGTCGGGTGCTGCAGTTCGGAGAATTCACCCTAAAATCGGGGCGCGTCAGTCCCTATTTTTTCAATGCTGGACTCTTTCAAGATGGTGCTTCGTTATCTTCTCTGGGCGGATTTTATGCTCGCCGGATGTTGAATTCGGGGCTCGATTTTGACGTGTTGTTTGGCCCGCCCTATAAAGGCATCCCGCTGGTGTCGACCATGTCCGTGGCATTGGCGAGAGACCATGCAGTTTCGATGCCTTACGCGTACGCCCGAAAAGAAGTGAAGGACCATGGGGAGGGCGGTCAGCTAGTGGGTGCTCCGCTTAAGGGTCGCGTGTTGATCGTTGACGATGTGGTGACCGCAGGAACAGCAGCCAATGAAGCCATCCAGATGATTTTGGCAGCAGGGGCGGAGCCTGCGGGTGTTTTAGTCGCCATTGATCGCCAAGAACGGGGCGCTGACGGATCAATGTCGGCGGTTCAGTCCCTTGAAGCGACTCATGGCATACCCGTACTCAGTATCGTGACCTTCAGTGAAATTGTTGATTATGTCCGGCGATCGCAGAGCGAAGCCGAGATTGAACGGATGCTGGCTTACCGAGACGCTTACGGAATTTAGTGCGCTGTCGGACGCATGCCGGAGGCAAGAACTGGCCAGTAGGCAGCGAAATGCTCTGTGGGTAAAGCGTTGAATTCACTTCGCACAAAGCGAGCGATCGCCCCCTCTAGCATATGCATGAACAGGGTTGTTTGTTCTGAAGGGGTGAGAAGCGCGTTCGCCATCGACTCAAGCTGTTCGTCTCGAATAAGTTGACGGCATTCGGTCTCGACGCGATCAAAGAGCTGACGAACTCGAGGCTTGAGTCTTGGTGCTTCGCCAACCAAAGGATCGCCCATCATCAAGCGAGCGATGCCAGGATTTCTCTCAAAAAACGTGAGCACCAGCAGCAGCACATCACGCGTCTTATCTAGCTTGGTCTGCTGAGAAGCGCTGATGGCTTGGATTCGGCTAAAGATGGCATCCTCTGCGAAACCGATGAGGCCCTCAAAGATCTGCGCTTTGCTGGCAAAGTGACGGTAGATCGCGGCTTCTGAGACACCCACCGCCGTGGCCAGCTTTGCCGTTGTGATCTTTGCTCCAGGCGCTGTTTCCAGCATGGTTGCCACCGCCTCGAGAATATCGGCGCGTCTGTTGCCTCGCTGCTTGGGTTTGATTTCGGGTTCGCTTTGGTCGCGCTGATCAGTGGTCATGATCGGAAATCTTTGTCCCTACGCCTTCATCGGTCAAGACTTCTAGCAACACAGCGTGTGCGACTCGGCCATCGATAATGTGGGCACTGGTGACACCCTCGCGGACCGCATCAAGCGCGCATTGGATTTTTGGGAGCATGCCGCCTGAGATCACCCCTTTGTTAATCATCGACGTGACGTCTTCAGCAGACAGAGTGGGCAGGAGTGTCCCGTTTGCATCTTGCAAGCCTTCGACGTTGGTTAGGAGGATTAACTTCTCCGCTTGGACTGCAGATGCGATGGCCCCCGCCACAAGGTCAGCATTGATGTTGTATGTGTGACCGGATTCGTCGGTACCGATTGGTGCGATGACTGGGATGAGATTGCTCTCTGCCGCTAGGTCCAGCACACTGCGGTCGATCGACGTCACTTCCCCAACTTGTCCGATATCAATGATCTCAGGTGTGGCCAGTGCTTCGCTGGGTCTTTCAACCAGGAGCTTTTTGGCTTGAATCATTGAGGCGTCTTTACCCGTCAAACCGAGGGCTTTGCCGCCATTTCGATTGATGAGATTGACAATGTCTTTATTGACCAACCCACCAAGCACCATTTCAACCACGTCCATGGTCGCGCTGTCTGTGACCCGCATGCCATCAACGAAATTAGATGTAATCCCCAGTTGCTCCAAAAGCGAACCGATTTGAGGCCCACCACCATGAACAATGATGGGATTCATCCCGACGAGTTTCATGAGCACAATGTCGCGTGCGAAACTGAACTTAAGGGCCTCATCCGTCATGGCATTGCCACCGTACTTGACGACGATGGTCTTACCCTTAAACCGCTGGATATAGGGTAAAGCCTCAGTGAGGACAGTTGCGATTTCTAGCGCTTGTTGTCGAGAGACGGTCATCGAAGAACCCTCATCAGTTAGGTCTGCAGGCCAGTCGAACCGAAACCGTCGCTGCCTCGATCGGATTGCTCAAACGCATCGACTTCTTCGAACTCCGCTTGAATGACGGGGACGATCACAAGCTGGGCAATGCGCATACCGGGTTCAACGATGAAGGCCGTCTGACTTCGATTCCAACACGAGACCATGAGCTCACCCTGATAATCTGAATCAATCAGACCCACCAAGTTACCTAGAACCAGACCGTGTTTATGACCGAGCCCAGAGCGCGGCAAAATCAACGCCGCGGTGTGAGGGTCGCCCAAATGAATAGCAAGCCCAGTGGGAATCAAGTCTGTGGTACCCGGCTCGATCTTAAGCGGTGCCTCGATATCTGCTGCGAGATCGAGACCGGCTGACCCTTCGGTGGCATAAGCTGGTAAGTCGATAGAACGGTCTTTACGCAACTGTTTAATCTGAACCTTCACGAGGCGGCCTCAATTCTATCCGCAATGATGGAAATCAACCGCTCAGATAAAGCGCGCTTGGACATCATCGGGATGTTGATCTCACCACCCGCCCAGAAGATGGTGGTTGCATTGGCATCGCTATTGAAACCAATTTGTGAATTGGCAACATTGTTCGCGACGATCATCGCGAGATTTTTCTCGAGCAACTTGCGTTTGGCATAGTTTTCGAGATTCTCCGTCTCTGCTGCAAAGCCTACGGTGAAGGGTGCGTTTGGGTGCTTAGCGGCCTCTGCAATGATGTCGGGGTTTTCTACCAGTTCTAACGTCAGGGTGCGCTCACCACACTGACCCTTTTTGATCTTTTGGGTCTCTACCATCCTGGGTCGGTAATCGGAGACTGCAGCAACACCAATCATGATATCGGTCTCGGGCAGCCTTGCCTGAACGGCCTCGTGCATATCCTGAGCCGAGGTCACTTTAACAAGGTCAACGCGTTCGGGGGCAGTGAGTGCGGTGGGCCCAGACACCAAGATCACCCGAGCACCTGCATCAACGGCGGCGCTCGCGAGCGCGTACCCTTGCTTGCCCGAACTGTGATTACTGATGAACCGAACCGGATCTATGGCCTCGCGGGTAGGACCTGCTGTGATGAGCACCGTTTTTCCTTGCAGTCTGCCGCTCGCGAATAAGTTGCTGGCGCCGATTAGCAGCGCCTCGATATCGAGTAAGCGGCCAGCACCGACTTCGCCGCAAGCTTGAATGCCTGAATCAGGGCCCAAAAAGTGAATGCCTCGCTCGACCAGCAGTGCCCGATTTTTCTGCGTCGGACTTTTGGCCCACATCGCCTGATTCATTGCAGGTGCGATGGCGACGGGACATTCTGCCGCCAAACACACGGCCGTTAGCAAATCGTCACCATGCCCGTGTGCAAGTCTTGCCAGGAAGTTAGCACTGGCGGGCGCAATCAAGACAAGATCAGCCCAGCGTGCGAGCTCGATGTGACCCATGACCGATTCTGTATCCGGATTGTGTAGATCCAGGTGAACGGGGTGTTTTGACAACGCCTGCATCGTCAGGGGCGTAATAAATTCTGTTGCTGAGCGTGTCATGATGACCCGAACGTCAGCACCCTGATCCTGGAGTCGCCGGGTCAGTTCCGCACCTTTATAGGCGGCTATCCCACCCGTGATCCCCAAGAGGATTCGGCGGTTGTGTAAGGTCAGCAGGGAATTTTCCATGTGTTTGCCCTCGAGTCTGGGCTTGAAAGCCGCGAATAATACAGAGTTTAGACGGGGTTAGCACTTGAATCACAGCGTTAACCCGAATGGGGCGCAGAGGCTGAATCAGCGAAAAGCGCCGCGCTGGCGAGACGATTGGGGCATTCGCCTGGATTAGAAGGCGCTAGACCCCGGCAGCGCTCGTAATACGGCGTTGAGTGATGGTTAATTGGCTAGGCGATTTCTTTGAGAAGAGATTTCATTGAAAAATCAAAGACCTTCTGATATAAATGCGCGCTCGCTGGGGCCGGTGGTCCCGAATTGAGACGAAAGCTCTAAAAATCAGGCAGAGTCGCGTCGGTCGTTGGCCAGGCAAACGTCAACAACGGCTGGATCAGCGAAAAAGCCAGCGAGCATTGGAATACGTCGCCTGTGACGCTCGCAGTCAAGCGCTGGAGTGGGCAGGAAATTAAGAAACGATGCGGTGATGGTCCCAAAGGCCATCGGATGCGTCCAAACGTTGAGATTGAATTTGGTTAATGCCTTGATGGGCGTCAGCGCTCACTCGAAGAGAAAGGCGCGTCTTAGCCAAGTTTGAAGAGGGTAAAGTGATGTCCAGAGTGTGTCAGGTAACCGGCAAGCGCCCACAGAGCGGAAACAACGTCTCTCACGCGAATAACAAAACACGGCGTCGATTTTTGCCGAACATTCAACAGCATCGGTTTTGGTTGGAAAGCGAGCGTCGATTCGTGAAGCTCAAAGTCTCAACCAAGGGCATGCGCCTGATCGATAAGCTGGGGATTGAGCAGGTGGTTTCTAATCTTCGCGAGCAAGGGCAGCGAGTCTAATTCGTCGACGACAAAGAGCAGCCTTGAATGAGGTTGCGCTGGGAGTGAATCATGAGAGATAAGATCAAGTTGGTGTCCTCTGCAGGGACAGGCCACTTTTACACCACGACTAAGAATAAGAAGAACATGCCAGACAAAATGGAGATCAAGAAGTTTGATCCCGTTGTTCGCAAGCATGTGACCTATACAGAAGCCAAAATTAAGTAATACCCGCCTGGCGCGCCCTGGGCGCGCCTCTCCAGCCCTTTGAACCCGGGTACTTTTCCGGGTTTACGCTCACAAAGGGATGACTCCGCTCTGGATGAGCGAGATCAGCAACGCATCAGCTCCGATCG
>JALRJG010000260.1 GCA_023261215.1 Pseudomonadales bacterium
CTCACGTCGGGAAAATCCATACCACTGGATAACGTTTCGGTGCGTGAATTCGGGGATCATTCCAGGCGGATAATCCGTTGCGCCGCTCGATGTATCGCAGGTCCTGGTTCGGTCCCGCGCTTGATAACGCACCCAACGTCTTAATCTGGCCGAAGGGGCAAGAGCGCATCCTCGTTATCAGAGATTGATAGCCCATTGATCGGCACATCTGATATCGATACTTTGAAGCACGCCAGCGGATACGTTTGTTCAATGAATTCTTGTATCCTCTTGGTAACGAGACTTTGACTGAAAAAGAAGGTTTGAAACGTGGTAGAGACCCCACACAACATTGAGGGCCGAATGAACGATTTAGGCCGGCGATCGAACGCTGTCCCCTGCGTAAGTACAGCCGCTCGGTGGCGACGAAAGTTAGGGGTTGGGGTCAAACAACCCCGAAATCACGGCATACGGCTCACAAGTCTGCAATCTTTGGGTCGATTGACCGGTCTCGCCTGGGCACTCACCTTCACGGGCTTAGCCAGCGGCATCACCACGCTCGAACCTGAAAATGCTGCCCTACTATCACCGACCGAGATTCAAGAGAGCACCACAAAAAATATTTTAGATGCCCTACGTGAACAGCATTATGTTGACCAAGTGCTTGATGACGAGGTCTCGGGCGAGGTTTTTGACGGTTACATCGATGACCTGGATCCTTCAAAAAGCTATTTCACACAATCTGACTTGGATGCGCTGTCGCATTATCGATTCGAACTTGATAACGCACTGAGAAGGTCCGATCTTGCGCCCGCCTTCGCCATCTTCAATCGGTATCAGGCCAAAGTCACCGCGCGATTTGCTTGGGTGGTTGAGCAACTCCGGGAAGGCGTTGATCAGTTCGATTTCAGCATCGCTGAGTCGCTGGAGCTCGATCGCGCCGAGCAGCCGTTTGCTGCCACAGAAGCGGAACTCGATGAACTATGGCGGAAGCGCATCAAGAATGATGTGCTTAATCTGAAGCTCGCAGGTAAAGCTCTTGAAGATATTCAAACGCTGTTGGACAAGCGGTATAGCAGTCGCCTAAATCGGCTGCAAAAAACCAATGCTGACGATGTCTATCAGCTGTTCATGAACGCACTGACAAAGACGTACGACCCACACACGCAGTACTTTTCACCCATCACCTCTGAAAATTTCAACATTAATATGAGCCTTTCGCTCGAGGGTATTGGCGCTTTATTGCAGACTGAAGACGAATACACCAAGGTCGTAAGCTTGGTGCCTGCTGGCCCCGCGGAAAAATCTAAGCAGCTTAAGCCCAACGACAGAATCATTGCCGTTGGCCAAGAGGATGAAGAACTGGTCGACATCATCGGCTGGCGGGTCGACGATGTTGTGCAGTTGATCCGAGGGAAACGAGACACCACCGTTCAACTCCAAATCTTGCCCGCAGGGTCTTCAGATCTCGCCAGCGCGAAAGTGATTCACATCGTGCGCAAGAAAGTTGAACTCGAAGAGCAATCTGCTCAAGCCGAAGTCGTCGAAATTGAGCAATTTGGCAACAAAACCCGGGTCGGCGTGATTGACATCCCAACGTTCTACGTTGACTTCAAAGCCATGCAAGAGGGCGATCCGAACTTCCGTAGCACCACTCGCGATGTCAAACGACTGCTGGGTGAGCTAGAAGCCGAAGGTGTCGATGGCGTGGTTATCGACTTAAGAGACAACGGCGGAGGCTCCTTACAGGAGGCCAAAACGCTCACCGGCTTATTCATTGACCGCGGGCCCACCGTGCAAATTCGCAGCAAGGCCAATCGAGTTGATGTCCTAAGCGATCGCGATGTTCGCACGGCCTACCGAGGTCCGCTTGCGGTGCTCGTCAACCGCTTGAGCGCCTCGGCGTCTGAGATTTTTGCGGGAGCCATCCAGGATTATCAACGAGGCGTCGTTATCGGCACTCAAACCTTTGGTAAGGGAACCGTGCAAACATTACAGCCGCTTGACCATGGTCAACTAAAAATGACCCAAGCCAAATTCTATCGAATTACCGGAGATTCGACGCAACATCGCGGTATCATCCCCGATCTGCAGTACCCCGATGATTACGATCCAGAAGCCATTGGCGAGAGCACCTTGGAGGCCCCCCTTCCTTGGGATCAAATTCGACCCACCTTTTATCGAACCAAAGGCGATCTGCAGCCATTACTGCCAGAGCTGATCAGCCGCCACCAAGCAAGAATGTCCAAGGATCCCGAATTCAATTATGTCACTTCAGCCTTTGCGTACCGCCAATCAAGAGCAGATGACACACAGTTGTCGCTAAGAGAGGCTGATCGGATCAAAGAAAAAGAAGACAACGAATCATTCTGGCTGAGTCTTATGAACACCAAGCGCGAAGCGCAAGGGCTTCCAGCGTTGGCTTCCCTTGACGAGCTTGATGAGGATGCGGAACGTATCGAGCAAGGAGAAAATCCGGATATTTCTCTAGACTCTGAAGATATTGAAGCGTTTGTTAGAGAGGGCGGGGCTACAAAAGCGCTCACCACCGACTCTCTTGAGAATGGCGTCGAAACCCAAGCGCAAGGTCTGGCTGATGCACCTCGATCTGAAGAGGCTCCCAAGAAGACCCCCCCCGATGCTTACGTCATTGAGGCCGGTCATATTCTTGCGGACCTCATCTCGCTGCAGCA
>JALRJG010000261.1 GCA_023261215.1 Pseudomonadales bacterium
GGACCGATCGTGTCAGCGAACTGAAGCCGCTCCTCGCTGGCGAAGGTGATGAAGGCATCAGCTTGGTTGCGAAGAACTGTTTGTTGAACTCTGTTCCAGGGCAGTCCAACCTTCGTGACCTTAAGGCCTGCATTGGCCTCTTCAATCAGCCTGTCGGTCAAGTGAGGCAAAATGCCCTGGAGATTGCCAGATTCGCTCAGGTAGCTATAGGGGGCCCAATCGTGGTTATAAGCGACAACAAGCGACTCAGCGACGCTGTGATTTGTCCAGCCTGACGTCAGATACAACGCCCAAATCAGGGCGTTATAGCGTATCGTTCTCAATTTCAACATGTTAAGACGTTAAACCCTTCGCAAAATCCACCATCTGTTGCTTCGAAAACGGTTTGCTCAACAGCAAAACTGGTTTGCCCGCCGCATTCATCTCAAGCAACTCATCTGAGTAGCCGCTCACGACACCGATTGGAAGCCATGGCGCAATTTGACCCGCGTGCTCAATCAAGGCTTTTCCGCCGATTTCGCCAGGCATAATCATGTCAGTAATCATGGCGCTGAATCTCTGGGCATCTGCCTTTAACGTTTGAACGGCGTCTTGACCATCACGACACTCGACCACTGAAAAGCCAGCACTTTGGAGATACGTTTTGGAGATGAAACGGACATCATCATTGTCGTCCACCAAAAGAATGACCGGTTGGTCCGTTTCGGCCGCTCCTCGGTCTGGCGTTTGATCCTGTTTGGACACCCGCACCGACTCATTGGTCATTGAGTCGCTAGAAAGCATATCAGGAGGACTCGCAGGCAGATCCGCATCCTCTCGAAGTAGATAGAGATAAAATGTGGTTCCGACGCCTAACGTACTATCGACTTCGATTTTACCGCCAACTTGAGAGACAAAACCGTAGACCATTGATAGCCCGAGACCCGTGCCCTTCTCTACGCCTTTCGTCGTGAAATAAGGCTCGAATATACGATTCAGATCCTCAGGCTTAATTCCGGTGCCCGAGTCAGTTACGCTCAAGCAAACATAATTCTTCTGCCGCTCCTGGATTGTGAAGTGGCGCAGCACCATGGATGATTCAGCGCTAGCAAGTTTGATCTTAATCGCGCCTGGGCTCTCCATGGCATGCCGGGCATTCACGAGCAAATTGACTAACGCGTTGTTCAGCGCGTTAACATCGATGTTGACCCAGAGGGGTATCTCGCTGAGCTCAAGCTCTAACCGGTGCGGTCCAACCGCTTGTTCGAAGAGCGGAACGGCACTCTGTATAAATTGTACGAGCTCGACCTGCGTGGTCTCCAATATCTGTTTGCGGGAAAAAGCAAGAAGTTGTTTGATGAGCGCCCCTGCTTGTCCTAAGGCAGATTCAATTGCCCTTTGAGCTTCTGCTTCAATAGGACTCGCCTCGGCCTTTGCTAAAACCTCGAAACTCCCTCGTAATACTTGCAGTGCGTTGTTGAAGTCATGCGCAACGCCGCCGGTCAACTCCCCTAGAGCGCCAAGCCTTTGCGCATGTGCAAAGTTTTCCTCCAGACGCTTTCTGCTGGTCAAATCTCGAGCGAAAATTAACAAGCGCTCTTGACCATCAACTTGAATCAGCGTCGTATTGTTTTCGACGGGTACCTTGCTTCCATCGGACGCGATAAAGCTGGCCTCTCGCAAATGCGAAGGTAACTGCTCGGCAAACTCCAATCGTAGACGCCATTCGTCGGCAGAGAGCCCCTCCACGATGTCAAATGCAGTGTTTGTTAAAAGCTCAGCGACAGAGTAATTGAGTAACTCAGCAGCGGGACGGTTTGCGTACAGAATACCGGCTGAGGATGCATCGAAGAGAAAACAGGCGTCCCCTGCACCCTCCAAGATGTGATTCATCCGCGCTTCGGACTCGGCCAATTCGGCGGCTTTCTGACGCTCTTTTTCAATCCCATTATTGATCGCTTGTACCAAAATGGATAACTCGTCGCCCCCCGGTCGGGGTTCAATTTGCACCATTTCGCTAGCATCGGATCTCGACAGTTGACTGACGATTTTCCTAAGCGGTCGTGAAAGGAGGAGTTCAAACGTGGTGACAAGAGCAACGCTAAAGACAAGCACCAATGCCAACGCGAGATAAAATAGATCCCGATTTCGCGAAGCAAAATCCTCCATTGCCGCGAGCAGGTTGACAGAAATTTCCAGTTCGCCGTAGCGCTTAATCTGATCCGGATCGAAGGGGTCGGTTAGAACAAGCGGAAACTGGAACGTTTTCTCGTGATCTTCTAGCGCCCATTCGAGGACGAAGCCAGGATCAACTTCAAAATATTTGGCTTTCGAGGCCAGACTTTGATTGAGTTCGTCAACAATTTTTGCGCCCACGACATAATTGGCACTGAGGATACTGTCAACGACTTGCTGTGCGAGGCTTTGGTCAAGCTCATAGGCTGACCGGGCGGCAATTGGCCGGAAGGTCGCCACAATACGCTCGATTTCAGCATCAACGGCCTCCCGCTCCTTGGTGAATTCGCCGCTAACAATCAGCAGCGTGAAGAAACCCGTGATGGAGACAACGAGCACAAGCGATGTGAGCAAGATTCGTGTGATGAGGGATGATTTTCCCACCAAGATCCTCCCATCAATCTTGGGCAGTGAAAGCGAGTATCAAGCGCTCTTTGAGCACTGACT
>JALRJG010000262.1 GCA_023261215.1 Pseudomonadales bacterium
TGCCATGCTCACCGAACCTTATATTGTGATCATCTTGACTGGCCAACTATTCAAACCAGCCTTCGCCAACATTCGAGTCGATTCCGCGCTTTTGTCCCGTAGCATTGAGGAGGGCAGCACCCTGACGGCAGCCCTCATCCCCTGGACGACCACCGGCATTTTTTACGCCGCAACCTTGGATCTCGCTGTGATCGATTACGCGCCCTATGCCATCCTCAACTGGGTGAACCCTCTTATAGGGATCGCCTACGCTTGGTTTGGCTGGGGGCTCTTGACCCAAAACAAACAGTGAGCTGCGCGCTCGAACTCAAGCGGTCACCCGCGAACCCAACGGGTCACGAGGGGCCAACACATTGACTGGGAACTCAGGTGGCGCAGTCTTGTGTGAGCACCCTTGAATGGCTCGCCCACACCCCTTCCATTTTTTTCGGCCCCCGTGATACCCAGCGCCTAAAGTCAAACCGGGGCCCGCCCTATGCTCTGGTCGTGCGTTTACCTTGATTACGCGCACACGACTTCATGTGGTAGGCCGCGCCGGCAGAGCCACAGCATGCGCAACGTTCTGTGCTAGTCTCGATCAGCCTCCAATTGAACTCAAAGCAGGACGAACCCCAATGAATCAACACGTGGCGATTGATATCCCTAAACTCAAAGCGCGCTATCGCGAGGAGCGAGACAAGCGCCTTCGCACTGACGGCAACAATCAATACATCCGCATTGAGGGGCATCTATCTCACTATTTAGAGGACCCGTATACCCCGGTCACCCCCAGAGATCCTAAGACAGACCACGTAACCTTTACCTTCATTGGAGGTGGCTTTGCAGGGCTGGTCACTGGCGCCCGGCTCAAGGAGCAGGGCATCTCTGACGTACGCATTGTCGAAAAAGGGGGCGACTTTGGCGGGACCTGGTATTGGAATCGTTATCCGGGTGCGCAATGCGATACCGCGTCCTTTGTGTACATGCCGCTTCTTGAAGAAACCGGCCATATGCCCACCGAGAAATATGCACACGCGCCAGAAATTCGAGCGCACTGCAGCAACATCGGTCGGCAATTTGGGCTCTATGAGAACGCACTCTTTCACACGCAAGTCTCGAAACTTTCCTGGCTCGAAGGCAGCGGGTGCTGGCAAATAGAGACTCAACAGGGAGACTGCTTCACCTCCCAATTCATCGGCATGGGCACAGGGCCACTGCACGTGCCGAAGTTGCCCGGTATCCCCGGCATTGAATCGTTCAAAGGACATTCCTTTCATACCAGCCGATGGGACTATGGCTACACTGGAGGCTCCCCGGAAGGTGCACCCATGACGCAACTTAGCGATAAACGCGTGGGCATTATTGGTACTGGCGCGACGTCTGTTCAATGCGTGCCGCACTTAGCCCGCGCCGCCAAGCAACTCTTCGTCTTTCAACGCACGCCTTCCTCCGTCGATGTTCGCGATAACGCGCCCACGGACCCCCAGTGGTTTGAGACCATTGCAACACCGGGCTGGCAGCAACGTTGGCTTGAAAATTTTACTGAGAACCAGGCTGGCGGGACTGCCAAGGAAGATCTCGTGCAGGATGGCTGGACCGATCTTTCAAGGCGAATTCGTGCGCGAATCGCAGCACTCCCAGCCGGTGAGCGAACGCCGCAAGCCATGTGGTCAGCTTGGGAGGATGCGGATTTCGAGAAGATGGAAGAGATCAGACAGCGCGCGGAAGAGATCGTAGAAGACAAAGCCACGGCGGAAAACCTCAAGGCGTGGTATCGCCAATTATGTAAGCGACCCTGCTTTCACGACGAATACTTACAGGCATTCAATCAACCCAGTACGAGGCTGGTTGATACCGATGGCAAAGGCGTGGAGAAGATTGTTGAAGACGGTGTCGTCGTCAACGGCGAGCACTTCCCGCTAGATTGCCTCATTTACGCTTCCGGGTTTGAGGTCGGCACACCGCACACCGAGCGTACCGGTTTTGACCTTGAGGGCGTGGGCGGCGTGAGGCTATCCGAACATTGGAAAGATGGCATGCGCACGCTCCATGGCACTCACGTTCACGGCTTCCCCAATGCCTTCATTGTTCAACCCACGCAGGGCGCAAATTTAATTTCCAACGTGCCGCACAACCTCACCGAATCCGGACGGACCATTGCAATGGTCGTGAAGCATGCGCTTGACCACGGACATCAGACAGTGGGCGTTAGCCAAGAGGCAGAACAGGCTTGGATCGATTTATTGCTCACAGGTCCTGGCCGCATGATTGGTTCCCAGGAATGCACGCCAGGCTATTACAACAATGAGGGCCAAGAGCCAGGCCCCGCCGCGCGATTCTCTGTGGGTTACCCACAAGGCGCCAGCGCTTACTTTAAGTACCTTAAAGATTGGCGAGAATCAGGCGAATTCGAAGGACTGAAGTTTGACTGAGCCAACCGACACAACTCAGTCAGTTGAGTCTTAGGACCCAAGCGCAGCCGTCAATGGGTTAGAT
Source organism: Pseudomonadales bacterium (assembly GCA_023261215.1). Classification (GTDB taxonomy): domain Bacteria; phylum Pseudomonadota; class Gammaproteobacteria; order Pseudomonadales; family Azotimanducaceae; genus UBA9926. Next base: position 2,476 of record JALRJG010000262.1, read on the forward strand.
CTTTCGGCAAGAGCGCCAGCTCAGCACGGATGTCAGTTGCAGAGGCGCCGACCATTAAGGTTGCCGGCTGCGTGAGGGGTTGCCACGCGGCTCGAGCCTCATCCCATGCATGAAACATGGACCGTTCGAGTGGGACCCTCACCGTGACCGACGCCCCAGGTTCAATGAAGACCTTCTTA
>JALRJG010000263.1 GCA_023261215.1 Pseudomonadales bacterium
CCTCACACACGCGGATGCCGTCATCGTTTACCCCGTGATTGCACGCAGTGTGGCGCGAGCGCTGACCGAGCCCGATCATGCACCCATTCCTATCGCCCACTCTGACTTTACAGAGGATTACCGGGCCATGGTTCGTAATCCTGCCCGCCCCTATCGACACTTTCTCGAGCCGCTCATGCGCGCTCAGGGTGTAACGTATGATGACCTCAACCGCGCAACGAGGCTCCAGCTCCTGCAGTTTTGGCGCAATGTCGGTGGACCTAACCCTGATCAACCACTCGCACTGGGCGATGCGCGATGCTTCCCCAGCCAGCGCCTGCATCGCGAAACCGTCGAAGACTATGCGGGCGAGCGGCTCGCGTTTGAAACCTTCCTGGTTCGAGCGCCGCTCAACCCAGCCGACGATCATTGGTATGTCTTTTCAGACTTGGGTCTTGATGAGGTCATCATCTTCCAAACGTACGACAGTCTCGCAGAGGAAGCAGGCCGACCCTTCTGGACACCGCATTGCGCAGTCCAATCCCCCGACGCAAAGTCAACCCCACGAAAAAGCATCGAAATGCGTGCTTTGTGTCTTTGGCGCTAGTCAGCAACGAAAAAAAACGGGTCAGCTCGAGGCGACCGGAATTTCACAAAACTCGTTCATAACGATGGGTTGCGTCACAAACTGATTTCTGTGCGAACCCGCGCACCAAGACGGCATGACCATCGAGTAAAGGCCGCCGCCACCCGCGACCAAGATTAGAATCTGACTCGGGTCTGCAAAACAGGATCGCACGGTACTCGGGTCCGCCTTGCCCGCAAACCCCGCATGAATGGTCTTCATTTCGCCCACAGTGAAGCGACAAAGGTCAGCCAGTCGCCCCGCCACCTCGCGCCTTCCAAGCCTGGCCTGCGCCAAGATGTTGGCATGATCAGGATTCAGCGCGACCACGGCGGCGCCGCCACCGAGCACAGCATTGTTGGTTGCGAGATTCGTAAGACCTATCGACAATACCTTGAGCAATCGCTCAGCATTGTCTTCAAGGTCTGCGTCACCGGAATACATCACTGAATGGGGTGCCTCGGCGCCTAATACGGTCACCACACTATCGGATGGATCAAAGCCTAAGCTCACATGCAGCGGTTCAAATGGACTGTTTTCCTCGTCCTCGGCAAGGCAATAAGTAAACTTGCCTGGATGACCGAGGAGCGCCATATCTGAGATACCTGGCCGCGCCCCACCGATATTCATCATCGCGAGTCTGAGCGCGCGACCAATGCTTGCATTGGCTCGATAACCCGGCCCAAGCGCGCCATATCCGCCACTGATGCCCCCGCACGCCGCTCGAGCAGGCCCATTGACAATCAGTAGGGGCGCCGTGCAGTGCGTGGTGCCCTGCATCTCGGTTAGGTCAAATTCATCTTGGATCACTGCCTGAACCGCCGCGACCACCACCGGCATGTGATCAGGCAAACACCCTGCCATCACCGCTGCGGTCGCGACTTTTTCAATGGTTGCCGTGCATCCCGCCGGCCCCATCACGCCAAGACTTTGGTCAGGGGGCATGCCGGTCGCGACCACCAATCGAGCCACACGATCTGGTGTCGGAATCACAACAGGTAATCCGTCGGTGCAACCTGCCTCATGAAGCCACTCAAGTGCTTCAGCTTCAGTCCCAGATTGGAGCCACTCACTCATTCGAGGGTCCCTTCAGGGCATCGACGATGGTTCGAATATAAGCCTCAGCGACATGGGTCATTGCGACCTTGCCGGTTCCAGCAATGGGATGCGGTAATCGAACACGCGGAATCCCTGGCATGGAGAACGACAGGGCCACAAAGTCACCCTGTTCCCAGAAGTCTTCTGTGACAAGCGCCACCGCAGGAATCGAGCGGTGCGCTGCTGCAATGCCGTCACGCACGGTGCCGGTGGTACAGCTGCCTCAATGCCCGTAGGCAGCAATCAGCCCATCACACTGATTGGCGATCTCATCCATCAGTGCGTCTGGGGCGCTGATCGACGCGTTACCCTTGTTATAGCGATGAATCCTTAGGTTGGGATGTTGCGCCACCAGCGCGACTTCTACCGCGTCCAAAAAGGCGACTGAATCCGGAAACCCATTGGCCATCAGACCAATAGACGCCGCCGGCTCGGCGTCTAGGTCCAGCCCCAACGTGTAGGGCATGGGCGCTTGCGCGCGCACGCCTCTTGGATCGTGAAATTGAACACTCATGCGTAACCTCACTTGCTATTCACTCCAGCGCACTCTAGCACAGCCCCTCTACGCTGCCATCCATTGCGCGAGCCAAGGTCTAGATTGCGGAAAGGCATCACTAGCCCTAGCATCAGAGACTCCAACCTGAGCCCCTTCGCCATGCTGAAACCCTTTTCCGTCCACGTTAGTGATGAGACGTTAAGCGACCTCAAACAACGCTTGTTAGCGACCCGTTGGCCAGACCACATCGGCGAGCCTTGGCAGTATGGAACGGATCAAAACACCTTGAGGGCACTCGTTGACCATTGGCTTCATGCCTTTGATTGGCGTCAAGAAGAAGCCCGACTCAACCAATTCGACCAGTTCCTCGTTTCCATCAGAGGAAGGAACACCCATTTTTTTCACGCGCGCTCCCCTCACCCGGATGCGCTGCCACTTTTAA
>JALRJG010000264.1 GCA_023261215.1 Pseudomonadales bacterium
GGTCGCCACTCGCATCGCTCTCAAGACTTGCACGCCGCATGGCTGAACCCGTTGATTCACGCGGGAATGGGCCTCGATAGCTTGGCATCCGCGCGATTCGCGCGCTCAATCGCACTTGCGATCGACAGCAATCGATGGTCACCATAGCGGCGCCCAATGAGCTGGACCCCAAAGGGAAGTCCCGAGGCATCCAGCCCCAAAGGCAAGGTCACCACGGGAAGCCCCACCACTGTCAGACTCGAAGTCAAATGTAGCCAAGCCATGTAATTCGCAATGGGGGCGCCATCAACCTCTGACGGATAATTGGTGGACCATGGAAATGGCTGCACGCCAACCCCTGGGACCATCAACAGATCGTAGTTTCTAAACAAGGCATCGCAGGCACGAATGAGCTCCAACTGACCATATCGCGCTTGGGCGATCGCCTGCATGGAGGTATTCCGAGCCGCTTCATAAGTCTGTTTGATATTTGGGTTGAATTGGTCATCCCATTCATCGGCTTCTTCAAAATATTGCGAAACAAATACATCCTGCCTCAGATGCCAATCGATGTCGGGCGCTCGCGTTAAATCGATCGGATGCGGATCACATCGGTTGAACTGGGTCGCGAGCCTCGCTAACCGGTCCTCGAACAGCGCTCGCGTTTCTTTGGACACCAATAAACCGCCGAGATCAGTACTGACAGCGACGTTGAGCCCAGAGATATCAACAGGATCCAGTTGCCTGAAGATCTCTGACTGAAGGGGAAAAGCCATCGGGTCTCGATCGCCGCCCAGTGCGCGATCGGCGATGACTGAAAGCATCAATGCGACGTCTTCAACGTTTTGCGCGATCGGACCTTGAATGCTGTAATGCGTCGAAGGCGTGCGACGCTCCTCATTGGGGACAACCCCAGGGGTCGCTCTGAAGCCCACAACACCGCAATAACACGCTGGAATCCGCAGACTCCCCCCATGATCTGATCCCGTGGCGAGCTTCACCATATCTGCTGCAACCGCGACAGCGGAACCCCCGCTGCTACCACCACACGTCTTAGTGGGATCAAAGGGGTTTCCTGTCGCACCAAAAAGGGGATTCACCGTATTCGCCCCGATGCTGTACTCGGGAATATTGGTCTTACCCATCACAATTGCGCCTGCGGCACGCAGCCGCGCCACAATGCCCGCATCTTCTTGCGGTACGTTGTTTGCGTGTCGTTCGCTGCCGAGCGTCGTCCGAATACCTTCCGTCCGCTGATTGTCCTTGATGAGCACGGGCAGCCCTGCGAGCGGCGGGACTGAGTCGCCTCGAGCATAGGCCTGCGCCCATTGCTCAGCCTCGACGCGCGCTCTCGAAACCGCAAGCGTCACCACGGCGTTCAATGAAGGATTACGTGATTCGATTTGGTTGATCGACGCCTCGACCAATTGCAGCGGAGAAAGTGCACCGCGCTGCATCGCGGACAACTGCTCGACGGCTGAACTTTGCGCCACTCAAGGACCCTCCTTCGTGACGCGAGAATAGCACGCTTGACCGAACCTTCACGCGCTCCCTATGCTCAAGCTATGGATGCTCCTATTGTCATCACCGGCGGCACGTCAGGCATCGGCCTAGCAATCCGCTCAAGGCTGGAGGACCGGGGCTATGCTGTGATCAACCTCGACCTCGTCGAACCCGAGACGAACGCGCCACACATTGCGTGTGACCTGAGCGTGCCCTCGTCAATTGATCAAGCGATCGCCGCACTACCAGAAGAGATCAGCGCCTTAGTCTGCGTTGCAGGCGTTGGCCCTCTTTCCGATCAACCCGAGAAAGTCATGCGAATCAATTTTCTGGGAACTCGTAGGCTTTGCGAACAACTGCTGGCGCGCATCCGCCCCGAGGGCACGATCACGCTGGTGGCATCGAGCGCGGGCAGAGATTGGCGAGACAACAGAGACCGCGTGGACGCAATGTTGAAGACGTCAGGCTTTGAAGCGGGCATTGCGTGGTTAGCTGAGCATCCCGAAGCCTGGATCGACAACCCTTATAAGTTTTCTAAACAGTGCCTGGCCGCCTACACCTATCACGCCGTTGGCCTTGCTCAGCCTTTGGGCGTCCGAGTGAATTGTATTAACCCAGGCATTACCCAAACGAATCTCTCCGCTGACTTCAGGCAATTGCTGGGGGGTGAGACCTACGACCGCATCGTGGATCTAACGGGCCGAGCTGGCCGTCCGGAGGACATCGCGGGTCTCGCTGAATTTCTCAGTGTTGGTGACTCACACTGGATTAATGGCGTTGAGATCACGGTTGATGGCGGGTACTACGCGGGCGTTGTCGCTGGCAGACACTGATGACGGCTCAGCACCAGCAAACGCCTAGCATTTAGATGGCTCCAACGCCTTGTGGGGCCTCCAGGGTCAATCTAACGCCATAAACGCTGGGGCTAACATCACCTCCGCTTGCGAAAGATCCATCGAGCCCCCCTGCAAGAAACACGCACGATAAAATGCCGAGGGCCCGTACGCACTTTTGATCTCGCAATACTCAAACCCCAACGCGTTGTAATAGTCAGGATTTCCTAGCACAAAAAGCACATCAAGACGCTGCAATCGGGCTGTATGGATGGCTGATCTGATCAATTGTTTGCCG
>JALRJG010000265.1 GCA_023261215.1 Pseudomonadales bacterium
CCCTCGATCAGATCGGTGTGCCTTGCCTTGTGCTCGAACAGGCGCCCGAAATTGGGCCTCTGGGCGTAGGCATCAATCTTCAACCCAACGCAGTCAGAGAATTGTTTGATTTGGGCATTAACCAAGAGGCGCTCGAGGGGATCGGCGTTTCCTGCCAGGAGTGGGCGTTGCTCGGCCGCAACGGTAGAGATATTTATTCAGAGCCGAGGGGAATCAAAGCAGGCTATCAGTGGCCACAATTTTCGCTGCATCGTGGTCGGCTCCAAATGTTGCTTTTGCAAACGGTGGTTGACCGGTTGGGTTCCGACCGAGTGCTCACCGGTCATCAGGTCACGGGCTACGAGCACGCAGAACATGGCGTCGATGTGCTGGTTCGCGTTGGGGGTGAGACTCATCGCCTGGCTGCACCACTCTTGCTTGCGGCTGATGGGATTCACTCTGCGGTTCGTGCCCAAATGCATCCCGATCAGGGCGATGTACATTGGGGCGGGGCTATTCTTTGGCGTGGCGTGACGCAGGGCAAGCCGATTAGGACCGGGGCGTCGTTCGTCGGTATTGGCTCGCTCAACCACCGATTTATTTGTTATCCAATTTCGCAAGCCGATCCCGAGACGGGGCTAGCGGAGATCAACTGGATCGCGGAGATCACGCTTTCAGATAAGGCCGCCTGGGATCGAGTCGATTGGAATGCCTCAGTCTCGGCTCAAGCTATCCTGCCTTATTTTTCGGATTGGCGGTTCCCGTGGCTGGACATTCCTCAAATGATCGAGGGCGCTCCCAGTATTTTTGAATATCCCATGGTCGATCGTGACCCTGTTGCGACTTGGATTGATGGTCCAGTCGCATTGCTGGGTGATGCAGCCCACGCCATGTATCCCACTGGATCGAACGGCGCGAGTCAGGCGATTGTTGATGCTCGGGTACTGGGGGCGATGATCTTAGAGCATGGGCTCAACGAACATGCGCTTCGCGCGTTTGATCATAAACTCTGTGCTGACATTTCAGCTGTGGTGCTGCGCAATCGTGGGGCGGGGCCATTTGGTTTGCTGGGTTTGGTCGATGATCGCTGTGAGGGTGACTTCGAGCACATCAATGAGGTGATCTCTCAGCAAGAGATGGACGACTTTATGGCGCAGTATAAGAGGGCGGCGGGATTTGCCATGGAGACACTGAACACGGCGGCCCCAATCATTAAGCTGGGCGCCGGACGAAACCATCGTTAATGATAAGCACTGACGCGCTTGGCCCAGTCAGAGACAAGGGCTTGCGCGCGAACCCCGGGAGATAACCATGCTCAAGCACTTCGTGATGATTAAGTACAAGCCCGAAACACCGGAAGCGCACATTGAGCGCTTCATGCGTGAGGCGCAAGCCATGAAAAACGAGATCGACGAACTACTCGAAATCGAAGTGGGTCGAGACGTGGTAAAAGAGCCGCGAAGCTGGCACGTCTTATTGTCGACGTTGTTTGTCGATGAGCAGGCGCTCAAACGGTACCAAGCGCATGAGGTTCACCAGGCGTTAATGGTCTTCAATGGTCCGCAGGTAGAATCGGTTGCGGTGATTGATTATCCAGCCCCCTAACGCGTTTCAAGGGAGCGAGATCCCTGCATGGCTTAAGCGTTTGTAAGATCGCCTGTTTTACCTTTGGGTAAAAGCGCTTTCGATCGGATGTGCTTTTGCCTTAGCGGCCGCGGTGGCAAGATCAGTGCTCTGGTGACAATAGAGGCGTTCGAGTATGCGTTATTCAGTGGCGTTCGCGTCGGAAGTGGATTCATGGCGGTGGGTCAAGCGAGCGGAGGCGCTGGGGTTCCACGCCGCTTGGTTTTACGACACCCAGCTTCTGAACCCAGATGTTTTCGTGTGTATGGCGCTGGCTGCCCACGAGACCGAACGCATCCGATTGGGTACTGGTGTTTTGGTCCCGACGAATCGAATTGAACCGGTGACTGCAAATGCGCTCGCCAGTCTTAACCGCATCGCGCCTGGACGTATCGACTTTGGCGTGGGGACTGGCTTTACCGCCCGTCGCACCATGGGACTGGGAGCGATCTCTCTCGGAAAGACTCGTACCTACATTGAGCGTGTGCAGGCGCTCCTTGCGGGCGCCACTGTGGAGTGGGCCTTCGAGGGGTTCGAGCGAAAAATTGGTTTTCTGAATCCTGACTTGGGATTGATCAACTTAAGCGATGATATTCCGCTTTGGGTCTCTGCCTTCGGGCCGAAGGCAAAACAATTGACCGCAGAACTCGGTGCGGGATGGCTGAATTTTGGCGCTACGGGTGCTGTTGAAAGCCTCGATGAAATGCGGGAAGCCTGGTCAGCATCGGGGCAAGATCAGGGCAGCCTGAATTCAAATTTGTTCTTTCTCGGTGCTGTTTTGACGGGTGATGCAGCGGTTGATGAAGAAAAGCTCATGGCGCAGGCCGCGCCACTGACGGCAGTGATGTTTCACAACCTCGCGGACGATGTGGGCGCCATGGGGGGGCGAAATCTACCGGAGGGTCCGCTGAGTAACCTGGCTTCGCAATATTTTAAAGTGCATGAAGAATATGAACCTGCTGATGCTCGGTATCTCACCAACCATCGAGGGCATCTGATGTT
>JALRJG010000266.1 GCA_023261215.1 Pseudomonadales bacterium
GTTTGGGGGTGGGCTTGAAGTAGCGCTGTGCTGTGATTATCGAATCGCGGCCGCGACTGCACCGTTGGAGTTGCCTGAAGTGAAATTAGGCCTCTTGCCTGGTGCTGGGGGCACTCAGCGACTCCCTCGACTGATTGGCGCAGCCAAGGCATTGCCGATGATTGTCTCGGGAGACCCGGTCGATGCCGCTACGGCGCTATCACTGGGTCTGGTGGATGAGGTGGCTGAGGGCTCCGTTGTTGATGCCGCTTTAGCCTTCGCCGAAGCGCTGCTCGCCAAGGGCAATCCGACGAGGAAAGTCCGAGACTTGAGCGAACATATCGATGCTGACCGAAGTAATTCCGCCCTGTTTGAGGCGATGCGAGCCGGGCTTGGTCAGACGCATCGAGGGCAGTTTGCACCGGAGCAGATCCTCAAGTGTGTCGAGGCGGCGGTCACGAGCGACGATTTTGACGAGGGACTAGAAGTCGAGCGAACTTGCTTTGCTGCTTGCCTGAATCATCCCCAGAGGGAGGCGTTGATTCACATCTTTTTCGCAGAACGTGCCGCCAACAAGATCCCGGGTCTAGATCCCGATGTGCCGCTCATCGATATCAATGAAGCGGCCGTCGTGGGGGCTGGCACGATGGGAGGCGGGATCGCAATGTGTTTTGCCAACGCGGGGATTCCCGTGAAAATTTACGACAATAACCCGGAGGGGCTCGAGCGGGGCATGAATGTTATTCGCTCAAACTATGCTCGAACCGTTTCGAAGGGGCGCCTCAATCAAGAAGAGATGGACGCCCGGATGGCGCGAATTGAGCCTGTGGCGGATATGGCTCAGTTTGGTACCGCTGACGTTGTGGTTGAAGCGGTCTACGAAAATCTAGATTTGAAAAAGCAAATCTTTGAAACCCTCGATACCATCATGAAGCCTGGCGCACTTCTCGCCACCAACACGTCGGGGTTGGATGTAGATGCCATTGCCGCCAGTACTTCTCGCCCCGAATCCGTGTGCGGGATGCACTTTTTCAGTCCCGCCAACGTGATGCGGTTATTGGAGGTGGTCAAAGGCGAAGCCTCTTCCCCCGAGACCTTGGCAACGGCGATGGCCATGGGCAAGCGGCTGGGTAAGGTCAGCGTCATGGCAGGTAATTGCCCCGGGTTTATCGGTAATCGCATGCTGGGAGGTTATACAAGGCAAGCCAATTTGATGATTTTAGAAGGCGCCGCGCCTGAGCAAGTTGATCAGGTGATGTATCAATTCGGATTGGCGATGGGGCCTTTTGCCATGGCGGATATGGTCGGTCTGGATCTAGGTTGGCGCGCGAGAAAGATGCGCGGAGGCTCGAATGAAATCACCGCAAGAGTGCCAGATGCGCTGTGCGAACTGGATCGTTACGGGCAGAAAAACGGTCTGGGTTACTATCGATATGAAGAAGGATCTCGGACCCCGCACCCCGATCCGATCACGACTGAAGTCATTGAAAAAGTGTCTGAGGACTTAGGCTACAAGCGCAAGTCCTTCACGGATGACGAAATTCTAAAACGCTGCATTTATCCGCTGATCAACATTGGCGCGCAACTGCTCGATGAGGGCCATGCGCTTCGAGCGGGAGATATCGATACGGTCTACGTGAATGGTTACGGTTTTCCAACCTACGTGGGCGGGCCGATGTGGTACGCAGACGTCGTGGGGCTTGATCAGGTGCTCGCAGACATGGAACGCTTTCACGCAGAGACGAAAGATGAAGCCTGGAAACCCGCGCCGCTGCTCAGAAAGCTGGTCGAGGAAGGAAAGAACTTTGCGTCATTGGGATAAGGTGCTCGGTGTGGGAACCTTGATCCCTGGAGCTGGGACTCGAAGGATTCTCGCGGCTGGCACCGGCGCCAATCCTCGTCGGTGTGTGGGTTCGTCCGAACCCATGCGCCGGAAGGCTCTGATCACTGATGTCTATGGCTTTAAATAGTTACAAAGAACGCTGGCAGACAGCGCTGGCAGCCGCCCATGGTTCGAGGCTGCAGGCCGGCGCACAAACTGCCGGGAGTCTGGCCGAAGGGTTTTTGGCAGGCTACCAGCTCGCGATGAGCAGAACATTACCCCTCGATTGTCCCGATTGGACTGCGTTAGCAGTCAGTGAGGGATTCAATGATTTGCCCGCAGTGACACGAGATGGCGAGGGGGCGCTGACCGGCAGTAAAACTTGGATTCCAGCGGTGGTGGATATGGACGCGCTGATTGTGCGCGTGGGTCGCGGTTCGGACGCAATGTTTCTCTGGATTGATTTACCGCATCCTGCCTGCGCAAGCGAACTGAGGCCAAAAGAGGGATTTCTCGACGATCTTGGTCTTGGCATGATGCATTTCGATCAGCTGCCACCGAGTGGGTACCGGGTACTCGAGCCGTTTCCCGTTCGAAGCTTTCCGCTCATGGAAGCCACGAGCTTTTTCGCCATCTTGCTGTTGGCGAGCGAACGTCTTGGTTTGAAGTTAAGCGCTTCAGCATTGGCAGAGGCCTATGCCATGGGGCAGGCGTCCCCGCTGGATATCGAGGTTGAGGAAGCAAAAACATTTGTTGCTAACACGGCCAACTGGCTCCAATCCAACCATGAGGCCATGAGGC